>NZ_JAMYMV010000014.1:0-110734 GCF_040318715.1 Mesorhizobium sp. M1050
CCCGATGCGCGCGGTTCGGTTGGGGTTTTTTATCTTTTTCTCTCAGAGGTTTTTTTTTGATTGCATGGGTCGGCGCGGTTCCGGCGCCCCCCCGTCTGTCAGTCGTTCCGCATCCTTCAGTTTTCCAGGACGCTGACACGCACGCTGTTTTCGTAGACGTCGACCTGGATCAGCGGCTCGCCATCGACGATGGCATGCTTGGTCGAGGAACTCATGGCGCCGCCGCGCTCCAGCATGCGTTGCAGATCGGCGCGCTGGTCATTGGTCCTGAACCAGCCATCACCCTCGTCGTCGCTGTCGCGGCGGTGGAACTTGTGCCAGTTGGCGCGGTCCTGCCGCACCATTTGCGCGGCATTGTCCAGCGCGTAGCCGTCACTCGCCTGATGGTCCCGATCGGAAATACGCGCGACATAGGATCCCAACATGTCGTCGGCATAAGCCGCACCGGCGCCAAGCAATGAAGCCAGCAGAAGCCCTGCCGCGGTAACGGCTTTGAATTTTCTCATGATCTAACCCCCTTGCCCCTAACGATGAAATCCCGTCTCCCGGGGCCGCTCGACGCGATAGCGTCCAGCGGCTGACATAAAACTGAAACGGCCTGGCAATGGTGCGCCGGGCGCCAGACGGCAGTCAAGCCACGCATCAATGCCAGGCGATCGTGAGCCGAAGCTATTTGGAATAGCCATTGGGAGGCATCCGCTGACCGGGCGCCGGCGCCGGGGCGTTCGGCGGAGCGGATTGGTTCTCGGCATTGCCCGACGGGGCTGCGGAGGCGGTGGCCGTTGCCGGCACAGTGCCTGCCGCTGGCTCGGTGCCTGTGGCTGGCGCAGCAGCTGCGGCGGGTTCGGCGGTTGGCGTCGGTGCCGAGAAGGCAGGACCGGCAATGCCGCCGCGAATGACCATCGGGCTTGGCTGGAAGCCATGCCTGGCCTCCGGCTTGTCCGGGATCGCCGCCACCTTTTCATCGGTGACGCCGGGCTGGGCATCACCGACCGCCACCACCGACTTTGCATCACTGGCCATAGGTGCGCCCAGCTTGATGATCGACGGTGTCGAGGATGACGCGCCCGGGAAAACGAGAGACGAGGCCTGAGCCCCGCCGGTTGCCACCGCAAGAACTATACCCAGCAGGATACGCACAGACACGATGACCTCTCCCTTTGCCCAGAGACGGCACAATAGCAGGCCCGAATTGATACCGGCTTTCGTGGAAGCATAGCATTTTAGGAATTGATAAATCGCCAAAGCCCAGGCTTGTCCGACAACCCTTGCCATAACAGTCGACTTGCCCAACGGCCGCCATCGTACTACGCACCCGCATCTGTGAGGTGACGAGAGTGGCTGAAATTCTTGCCGTCGGCGAGGCGATGGAGCAGGCGCTGGCGCTGCTCAGGGGTGGCGATGTCGTCGCCATCCCGACGGAAACCGTCTACGGGCTGGCCGGCGATGCCACCAACGGCATCGGTGTGGCGCGCATCTTCGAAGCCAAGGGACGGCCGCGCTTCAACCCGCTTATCGCCCACGTCGGCGATATGGCGATGGCAGAGCGCCACGCGCTGTTCGATCCGCTGTCGAAGAGGCTGGCGCTGACATTCTGGCCCGGTCCGCTGACGCTGGTGCTGCCGCAACGGCCCGGCAACGGCATCCATCCGCTGGTCACCGCCGGGCTCGATACGATTGCCTTGCGCATGCCGAGGGGCTTTGGCGCTGACCTGATCGCCAGGCTCGGCCACCCGCTTGCCGCGCCCAGCGCCAATTCATCCGGCAAAATCAGCGCAACGACCGCGCAAGCGGTGGCGGCGGATCTCGGCCCGCGGATCAAGCTGGTCGTCGATGGCGGCGCAACCCCGGTCGGGCTGGAATCGACCATTATCAAGGTCGAGGGCGCAGTATTGCGGCTGCTGAGGCCCGGTGGCATCGCCGCCGAGGAGATCGAGGCGGCCGTCGGCATGGAGCTGTTGCGCGGCGGTGCAACCGACATCGAGGCGCCAGGAATGCTTGGCTCGCACTATGCGCCGGGCGCTGCGATGCGGCTCAACGCCGGGACGGTCGGTGCCGGCGAAGCCCTGCTCGGCTTCGGCGGCCAACGGGCGGCAGGCTGGCGAAACGCCGCCGCTTTCCTCAATTTATCCGAAACCGGAGACCTGCGCGAGGCGGCGAGCAACCTGTTCGCTTTTATGCAAGAGCTTGACCGCAGCGGCGCGCGGACCATCGCCGTCGAGCCGGTTCCCTTCGACGGTCTGGGCGAGGCGATCAACGATCGGCTTTCGCGTGCCGCCGCGCCTCGTGACATCTAGCTGCCCACAACATAGTTTTCCGCATGACCGAAAATTCAGCCAAATTGGATCCCGCTCTCATTGATCGCTTCGCGGCGATCGTCGGTGACAAATATGCGCTGCGTGACGAGCAGGATATCGCGCCTTACCTCATTGAGCGGCGCGGGCTCTGGCACGGCGTGACATCGCTGGTGCTGCGGCCGGGCAGCGTCGACGAGGTCAGCCGGATCATGCGGCTGGCGACCGAGACAGGAACGCCGGTCGTGCCGCAAAGCGGCAACACCGGGCTGGGCGGTGCCCAAGTGCCGGACCGGTCCGGCCGCGAGATCATCCTGTCGCTTTCGCGGCTGAACCGCATCCGCGAGATCGACGTCCTGTCCAACACGGTGACGGTCGAGGCTGGTGTCATCTTGCAGACGCTGCAGGAGGCGGCCGATGCCGCCGAGCGGCTATTTCCGCTGTCGCTGGCCGCGCAGGGCTCCTGCCAGGTCGGCGGCAACCTGTCGTCCAATGCGGGCGGCACCGGCGTGCTTGCCTATGGCAATGCGCGCGAACTCTGCCTCGGCGTCGAGGTGGTGCTGCCGACCGGCGAGGTGTTCGATGATCTGCGCAAGCTGAAGAAGGACAACACCGGCTACGATTTGAAGAACCTGTTCGTCGGCGCCGAAGGCACGCTCGGTGTCATCACCGCCGCCGTGCTCAAACTGTTTCCGAAGCCGAAGGGTCGTGAGGTGGCCTTCGTCGGCCTGTCGTCGCCCGACGCCGCACTTTCCCTGTTCAGCCTGGCGATGGACCGCGCTGGTGCTGCACTGACCGCTTTCGAACTGATCGGCAAGCGGCCATATGATTTCACGCTCGCGCATGCCCAGGGCGTGACGCGGCCGCTGATCGAGGATTGGCCATGGTATGTGCTGATGCAGATTTCGTCGGGTCGTTCATCGGAAGATTCGAGAGCTTTGATCGAGGACGTGCTCTCGGCCGGCCTTGAACAGGGTTTCGTCGGCGACGCCGTCATCGCGGCGAGTCTCGGGCAGGGGGATGCGTTCTGGAATTTCCGCGAGGTGTTGCCCGAGGCGCAGAAACCAGAGGGAGCCTCGATCAAGCACGACATTTCGGTGCCCATCGCATCGATCCCGCGCTTCATCGAAGAAGCCGCCGCCGCGGTGGCGTCGGTGAGCGCCGGGGCCCGCGTGGTCTGCTTCGGCCATATGGGCGATGGCAATCTCCATTATAACATCTCGCGGCCTGTCGAGGGCGACGACGAGGCGTTTCTTGCCCTCTATCATCCGATGAACAAGGCTGTGCACGACGTGGTGCGCAGCCTGCACGGTTCGATCTCGGCCGAACACGGCATCGGCCAGTTGAAGCGCGATGAACTGATCGCCACCGCGCCACCGATAGCGATCGATCTGATGCGCAGGGTGAAGGCCGCGTTCGACCCGGCCGGCATCATGAATCCCGGTAAGGTTATCTGATCCTTTCAATATCTTGTGGCTGGTGGCATTCCGATAACCATCCCTGAGATCAGCAAAATTTAACCGACTTTCTTAAGCGGGGCGGTAAGGAGCCCACGCTACTGTCTCCATACAAGCGAGGCTGGAAAAACCGGCCCGGAGAGAACCGGACACCGGCTCTCAGGAGACAGACAGGAAGGCAATCCATGAACACCGGACTGAAGCCAGTCTGGGCGGGACGCAACATGCGTCTCGACCCATTTCGCCTGCCGCAAGTGGTGAGCTACGCGACCCGCGACGATTACGGTGACGTGACCTTCACCATCGATCAGCGTGGCGCCGTGATCCGCCGCATGCTCGAGATGAGCGGCTTGCCCGCGATCATCGTTCTGCCCGCCAATGCATTCCGCGGCGTTGCCGCCCGCGCCATGGAGGACCCGGACGGCAATGTCACGGTGACCCTGGAACTCCTGCACAACGATCCGATGCTGTCGGTGCCTCTGCTGGTTGCCGACGATCTCGACGATGTCGCCGCCGACTGGCGCGCCTGGGCCGACGCCTACCGTCTGCCGATGCTGCTGATCGAATCGGACGGCGTTGCCCGTACACTGGAAGAATCGCTTGGCGCCGCCATCAAGACGCTGCCGCCGCAGGATCGCCGCAAGGGCCGCGTTTCCAATACGCGCCGCCCGCGCTTCCTCGCTCGCCGCAGGGCAGGCGCCCTCGGTCTCAGGCTGGTCATCGACGGCCAGGAAATCATTTCGCGGGAGTAGGAAGGGACCCTTCCTCCTTCCACAAGGGAACGGAAAAGGTAAGAAGCCGCTACACCAGCGGCTTCAGCGCCACCCACACAGCGCCGCCGATCAGGCCGAGGAAGATCAGCCAGCCGACCTGGTTGTTCGACCTGAACAGCCGCAGGCATTGGTCCGGATTGTCGATATCCAGAACCGCGATCTGCCGGGCCATATGTGCACCGGCGGCGATCAGTCCAGCCAGCGCCACCACCGGAGCCTGCGCCGACGCGAAGGCGATGGCAAAGCAGATCAGCGCGCCGCCATAGAGTCCTGCCAGCCACGATTTGGTGTTGTCGCCGAACAAGCGTGCCGTCGAGCGCACGCCGACAATGGCGTCATCTTCCTTGTCTTGATGCGCGTAGATCGTGTCGTAGCCGATCACCCACAGGATCGAGCCGATATAGAGCATGATTGCAGGCCCATCGAGATCGCCGAACTCGACCGCCCACCCCATAAGCGCGCCCCAGGAAAAGGCAAGGCCGAGTACAAGTTGCGGCCAATTGGTTATCCGCTTCATGAATGGATAGATGGCGATGATTGCCAGTGAGCAGATGCCGAGCAGGATGGCGAAGCTGTTGAACTGTATGAGCACCGCGAGGCCGACCAGCGCCTGCAGCGCAACAAACAGCCACGCCCGCCGGCGCGTCGCCTTGCCCGACGGCAGCGGCCGCGAGCGCGTGCGTTCGACCTGGTTGTCGATGTCCTGATCGACGAGATCGTTGTAGGTGCAGCCGGCGCCGCGCATGGCGATGGCGCCGGCCAGGAACAGCACGAGATACCAAGGCGCCGGCAGCAGCGACAGCAGCGGGTCGCCGGGGCGCGGATAGGCGCTCGCCGCAAGGGCCGCAGACCACCAGCACGGCCACAGCAGCAACTGCCAGCCGATCGGCCTGTCCCACCGGGCAAGTTGCGCATAGGGCCATAACGAGCGTGGCAGCACGCGATAGACCCAATGGCCGTTCGGCGCATCGGCGACACGGCCCTGGGCCGCTTTCGACTGGATAGGTTCCATGTCCATGGAGTGGCAGCAGCGGCGGAAACCGTCAAGCGGCAAGCGCGGGAGCGGGGTCCGTCAGCCTTTCACGAGGCAAAGATGTCGCGGCTGGCGAACCACCCCTTCGCCACGTCGATGAAGGACAGCGCCGCATTCGACACGCGCTGATGCGAGTCATAGGTGAGCAGGATCCGCTGCATCGGCAGCGGATCGGACAGCGGCTTGCGGACAAGCGGCAGCCCGTCATAGCTGCGGTCGCCGTACGGACGGGTATAGCTGACCGCAACGCCGAAGCCGTTGGCCACCATGCTGCGCTGCAGTTCGAACGAGCTCGTCGTCATGTCGGCCACCGGCGACAGGCCGCGGCTGCGGAACAGGTCGAGCATGTGCTGCCAGCTGTGCGGCTGGTCCGTGGTGATCAGCGGATAGGCGGCCAGATCCGCAAGGCTGACCGATGGGCGATCCGCCAGGGCATGGCCTGCCGGCAACAGCGCATGCGGACGAAGTTCGCCCAGCAGGATGCGAGCGAAATGTGTCGGCAGGCTGAGGTCATAGGTGAGGCCGAGATCGATGGCCGCATCGCCGAGCCGTCGTCCCAGCGTCTCGAACGTCTCGTCGCGAACGACCACCTTGACGTCCGGATGACGTTCGGAGAAGGCGCGGAGCAGGGCCGGCGCGAAGAACGGCGCCAGGTCCTCGAAGCATCCCAACACCAGTTCTCCGCTGACAGCCGATTTGCCTGAACCCAGGCCGATGAGTTCGTCCGTCTCGGTGAGAACCTGTCTTGCCTTGGCCACGACGGCGCGACCGAACGATGTCGGTGACACGCCGCTTCCGCGCTGGCGGACGAACAGCTTCTGGCCGAAATTCTTCTCGACCGCGTCGATGGCCACCGAAATCGACGGCTGCGAGACGTTCAGCATCTTTGCCGCGCCCGTGACGCTGCCGTGACGCGCCACGGCGACAAGGTAGCGCAAATGGGTGAGGGTCACATTCATAGGTACAGTCTATGTGTCGGATGGAAAGTTATTATTTTACTGAATGAAGGCTGGTTGCGATAGTCGGTTCATTCCAAGAGGAGAACACCATGGCTTCCGCAATCGATACCCAGACAATCGATGCAAAGGTAACCGCCGACTATCAGCGTGACGGAGCGGTCTGCATCCGCGGCGCCTTCAAGGGCTGGGTCGACACGATTGCCGCCGGCATCGAGCGCAACATGCAGAACCGCAGCGCCGCCGCGTCTGACATCGCCAATGGTCGCGGCAGTTTCTTCGACGACTATTGCAACTGGGAGCGCATTCCCGAATTCGTCAGTGTGGTGCGGGAATCGCCCGCGGCGCAATGGGCGGCGGCGGTCATGCAGTCGCGCACCGCGCAGTTCTTCCACGACCATGTGCTGGTCAAGGAACCCGGCACGCAGAAGCCGACGCCCTGGCATCAGGATATTCCTTACTACTTTGTCGATGGCCAGCAGACGGTAAGCTTCTGGATTCCCATAGATCCGGTGAAGGAGGCGACGCTGCGGCTGATCGCCGGTTCGCACAAATGGAACAAGATGATCCTGCCGGTGCGCTGGCTCGACGACAGCAAATTTTATGCCGGCGATGGTGACTACCTGCCGGTGCCCGATCCCGACAAGGATCCGTCGATGAAGGTGCTCGAATGGGAAATGGAGCCGGGCGACGCAATTCTGTTCGACTTCAGGACCGCGCATGGCGCGCGCGGCAATCTGACGGCGGCGCGACGTCGGGCGTTGTCACTGCGCTGGGTTGGTGACGATGCGCGCTACGTCGAACGGCCGGGGCGCACCTCGCCGCCCTATCATGGCCATGGCATGCGGCCGGGGCAGAAATTGCGCGAGGACTGGTTTCCGGTCGTCTACCAGGGCTGAGTTCGAGCCAGAATATGGGCGCCGTGTTCGGCGCCCATATTCGGCTGGGGTAGCGTTCCCGTGCGCAAATTCCGATCAAAGCACCCTGATGCCTTGACCCGTCGTCCAGAGAGCAATAGCGGGTGCTCAAAGAGATCGGCATCAAGAGGTGGCCATGAACGTTCTTCTTCTCGGCTCCGGTGGCCGCGAACATGCGCTCGCCTGGAAGATCGCCGCGTCACCGCTACTGACCAGGCTCTACGCCGCTCCCGGCAATCCGGGTATCGGCGGCGAGGCCGAATTGGTGAAGCTGGATATAGCCGACCATGCCGCTGTAACCGTCTTCTGCAAGGAGAAAAAAATCGACCTCGTCGTCGTCGGCCCGGAAGGGCCGCTGGTCGCCGGCATTGCCGACGATTTGCGCGCGCAAGGCATTCGTGTCTTCGGCCCATCCAAGGCGGCCGCGCAACTGGAAGGTTCGAAGGGTTTTACCAAGGATCTCTGTGCTCGATACAACATCCCGACCGCTGCCTATGGGCGCTTCGGCGATCTCGCCTCCGCCAAGGCCTATGTCGAGAAGATGGGCGCGCCGATCGTCATCAAGGCCGACGGGCTCGCCGCAGGCAAGGGCGTCACGGTCGCTATGACGCTCGGCGAAGCGCAGGCCGCACTCGATGCCTGTTTCGACGGTTCCTTCGGTGCCGCCGGTGCGGAGGTGGTGGTCGAGGAGTTCATGACCGGCGAGGAGGCGAGCTTCTTCTGCCTCTGCGACGGCACTACGGCGCTGCCCTTCGGCACCGCACAGGATCACAAGCGCGTCGGCGATGGCGACACCGGCCCTAACACCGGCGGCATGGGCGCCTATTCGCCTGCCCCGGTGATGACGCCACAGATGGTCGAACGCACCATGCGCGAGATCGTCGAGCCGACCATGCGCGGCATGGCTGAACTTGGTGCGCCCTTCGCCGGCGTGCTGTTCGCCGGGCTGATGATATCGGACAAGGGCCCGAAGCTGATCGAATACAACACCCGGTTCGGCGATCCGGAATGCCAGGTGCTGATGATGCGGCTGAAGGACGATCTGCTGGTCCTGCTCAACGCGGCAACCGACGGGCAGCTTGCGCATACTTCGGTGCGTTGGCACGACGAGGCCGCACTTACCGTGGTGATGGCGGCCAGGGGCTATCCGGGCACGCCGGAAAAAGGGTCGGTCATCCGCGGCGTCGAAGACGCGGCGGGCGACGGTGTCCAGATCTTCCACGCCGGTACCGCCATCAATGGCGGCGCGCTGGTCGCCAATGGCGGGCGCGTCCTCAATGTCACGGCGACGGGAAGCACGGTCGGCGAGGCGCAGAGACGAGCCTACGCCGCGCTCGACCGCATCGACTGGCCGGATGGCTTCTGCCGCCGCGACATTGGCTGGCAGGCCGTGGCGCGCGAGCAGTCAAACTGAAGGTCTCTTTGGAGAGACGGCAGTCTACCGGTGGCCGCGGTCGATCTCGGTCGAAGCGGTGCTGAGTGGATCGGCGGCGGCAAAGGCGGCGTCGAGTTGCGCCGGAGAACGCTGTTCCGTCCGCTTCCAGGCGACATATTGGACAATGCCGAAGCCAGGCCGTCGCGGCACCGTCTTCACGACAGGCATGCGGAAGCCGCCGCGAAATTTCGTCCAGCGTGCGCCCAGTGCTGCCACCATCTCCTCGAAGGTCGGTGGCGCTGCTACCGAGGCGTAGGTGATGGTGACATTGCCGGCGAGGCCGGCCTCGCGTGAGACCGGCAGGGGTATCGAGGCGAGATAATCGGGCGGCACGTCGATGAGGCCGCCGAACGGCCATTGCGCACGCAGCGTGGCGGCGTCAGTCGGCGCGACATTGACGTCGATGTCCTTGGGCGTGCCGGCGACCCTGTAAGGGCAGCGGAACCGGCCGCAATTGGCTTGCGCCGAAAACTGCCACAGCGTGTAGCCCTGCCAGTTGCCCATCGGGAAATGCACGTCGATGTCGTTGACGTAGCGGGCGTACCAGAGCGGCAACCGCGACAGAAGTCTGTATCTGTAGCTGTTGTCGGCAATGTACTGGGCCGTCTTGCCGTTGGTGTAGATGACCGGGAAGCGGCCGATACGCCGATGCACCTGGCGCGCGAACTCCTCGGCATCGTCGAGCGACATCCATTGCGAAGGATCGTTGCCCTCGATGTCGAGGGCCATGAGATCGTCCGGTGCGGGCTCGGCGAAATCGAGGAAATTGTTGGCCTGCTCGACCGGATTGCCGGGGCGGGCGAGATGGTAGGCGCCCCATTTCAGGCCGAGTGACTTGGCGACCACCCGGCGGGTCTGGAACAGTTCGCGCGTCACTGCGTGGCGTTTCCACAATGCCTTGCAGAGTTTCACCTCGGTTTCGTCGCCCAAACAGAAATAGGGCGGCGGCATGCCGTCGGATGCCTTGCTGATGAAGCCAACGACCCGCTTGTCCGTGGCGAGCTGGGCCCAGTCGATGGAATTGTATTCGTAGGCGTCGACGACCAGGGCGCGATCGGCGTTCTTCCAGGGCTCGGAAAAATCCGAAGCCCTTGCCGCTATCGACAGCGCCATCGTCGCCGCGAAAGCGAGGAGCGCTGTGCGGCGAAGGAGGTGCGCCGTCCTTTGCAAACAGGGAATCCCCGTTGACCGAATACAAATCCTGGACCGCTATGGTTAAGGAAATGCTTTCAAGGCAATGCGGTGCGTCAGTCGAACAGCTTCAACGCCGTCGCTACCGATAGGAACATCGACAACGGGCGGTCGTGAAATGGCGTGAAACCATGTTTGCGATAAAAAGCCGCGGCCTTGTCGTCCTTGGCGTCGACGATCAGCGCGAAGCAGGCAGGAGCAGCTTGGGCGCAGCGCCGGAGCGCATCCACGATCAGTATCGATCCAACTCGTTGTCCCTGATATCGGGTATCGACTGCCAACCTTCCGATCAATATGGCGGGCAGGACTGGATAACGCGGCAGGCGTTTTGTCAGGTCTTGTGGCAGCGAAGCTATGGGCACGCTTGACGCTGCAAGAGTGTAATATCCGGCAATGAGATCGACATCACGATCTGCGGCGACAAAGCAGTTGCTGACTCGGCGTTTGACGTCCTGGCTCGCCTGCTCGCGTAGATAGTGGTCGAGTGCCAGCACGCCACAACTGAATGCCTTACGATCATACGATCCGCCCAGCGGCTCGATGATCAGATCTAGACTCACCGGGATTCGACGACAAGTCGCTTGTAGGCGTCGGCAGCTTTGCGCAGCGCTTCATTGGGTTCGGGTGGATTGAGAATGGCTTCTACCAGAGCGCGCTGGTCCTCAATGGACAGACGGATGATAGCAGTCTCCTCGATGGTGCGTTGTGCAGCTTCCTGCGCTGCGGAGACCACGAAGTCGCTGACGCTGCGGCCCTGGATTTCGGCGGCACGTTTCACCACACTCAGCATATCCGGTGAGATCCGAGCTTCGAGACGGGTGGTACGGGTCTGTTGGTTTGGCATCACGATCACCTCTAGCACGATATGTACGGGTTTTGACCGTACATATCAAGCGCCGCGTTCAGCGCCGGCTCCGGTCGGCTAGTTCTGATCTGTCGCCGGTTGATTTCATCCGGCATTGCTTGAATCTAATACGCGCCGCCGTGACTGCAAATCCGCGTGACAAAATTTGACGTTTACGTAAAAAGGAGATGGGAGACTCGCCCAGGAGCGGATGGTTTTGGGGCAGCACTGGCTGTAGGGTTCGCGCATAAGGAGAACGAACGGCATGTATCGGGCACCGGTCGAGGATATCGCGTTCACCCTGAAGCACGTGGCGGGCATGAAATCCGCCCTTGAGGCCGGCACCTTCGGCGATCTCGGCGAGGATCTGGTCGATGCCGTCGTTGCCGAAGCTGGCCGTTTCGCCACCGAGGAGGTGGCACCGCTCTACAAGATTGGCGACCAACAAGGTGCGGTGCTGAAGGGTGCCGCCGTCACCACGCCGCCCGGCTGGAAGGAGCTGTATCGCCGCTGGATCGACGGCGGCTGGAACGCGCTCTCCGGGCCTGAAGCCTATGGCGGCCAGGCGCTGCCCACCATGCTTGGCGTGGCGGCGCTCGAAATGTGGAACTCCGCCGCCATGGCCTTCGGCATCGGCCCGACGCTGACCATGGGCGCGGTCGAAGCGCTCGACAAACACGCCTCCGAAGACCTCAAGGCAAAATATCTCGAAAAGCTCGTGTCCGGCGAATGGATGGGCACGATGAACCTGACCGAACCGCAAGCGGGCTCGGACCTCGCCGCCTTGCGTGCCCGCGCCGAGCCGGCCGGCGACGGCAGCTACCGTATCTTCGGCCAGAAAATCTTCATTACCTATGGCGAGCACGATTTTACCGACAACATCATCCACCTGGTGTTGGCGCGGCTGCCCGATGCGCCGTCCGGCACGCGCGGCATTTCGCTGTTCCTGGTGCCGAAATTCCTGGTCGGCGACGATGGCTCGCTCGGTGCCCGCAACGACGTCTTCTGTTCCGGCCTCGAGCACAAGCTCGGCATCCATGCCTCGCCGACCTGCACAATGATCTATGGTGACGGCTTCCAGGGCGCGAAGCCGGGCGCGATCGGATGGCTGATCGGCGAGGAGAACAAGGGCCTCGCCTGCATGTTCACGATGATGAACAATGCGCGGCTGTGCGTCGGCATGCAGGGCGTCGCGGTCGCCGAGGCCGCAACGCAGAAGGCGGTTGCCTATGCCAACGACCGCCGCCAGGGCAAGGCGGCAAGCTACGTCGGTGCCGGCATGGCGCCGATTGTCCATCACCCCGACGTGCAGCGCAATCTCTTGACCATGAAGGCGCTGACGCAGGTCGCACGGGCGATCAGCTATTCCTGTGCCTACGCCATCGACCTGGCACGCATCTCGGACGGCGACGAGGCGGCGCATTGGCGCGACCGCGCCAACCTGCTGACGCCGCTGGCCAAGGCTTTCTCGACCGACGTTGGTGTCGAAGTTGCCTCGCTCGGCGTCCAGGTGCATGGCGGCATGGGCTTCATCGAGGAAACGGGCGCGGCCGCCCTCTACCGCGATGCTCGCATCGCACCGATCTATGAGGGCACCAACGGCATCCAGGCGATCGATCTGGTGATGCGCAAGCTGCCGCTCGGCGGTGGCGACCATGTGCATGGCTTCATCGCCGAACTGGCTGCGGTGGCAGGAGCGGTGCGAACCTCGAACCTGCAGGGTTTTGGCCGCACCGCCGATGCTCTCGACGCAGCACTTGCCGATCTGACGCAAGCGACGCGCTTTCTGCAAAAACTGTCGGCCGATGGCCGACCGGAAGAGGCGCTGGCAGGGGCTACGCCCTATCTCAGGCTGATCTCGCTTGCCGCCGGCGGCACCTATCTGGCGCAGGGCGCACTTGCCGATCAGGGCCGTATCGCTCTTTGCCGCTACTTCGCCGAAAACCTGATCGCCGAGGTCGGTGCCCTGAAGGTTCGCGTTGTCGAAGGCGCCGAGAGCCTTGCCGCCGCCGGCAAGACGCTGGTTTCTGCCTGACGTTCACAAGGAATAGACCGTGACAGACCACATCTTCGTCGAGCGCCAAGGCGCCATCCAGATCATCCGCATGAACCGGCCGGACAAGAAGAACGCGCTGACGCGCGCCATGTATGCGAAAATGTCAAAAACCCTGGCCGAAGGCGACGCCGATCCTGCGGTCCGCGTCCATGTCTTCCTGGGCGTGCCCGGCGCCTTCTCCTCCGGCAATGACCTTGCCGATTTCATGGTCGTCGCCACCGGCGGCGATGGCGGCACCGAGGTCTGGGACTTCCTGATGGCGCTGGCAAGGGTGGAGAAGCCCATCGTCTCCGGCGTCGACGGCATCGCGGTCGGCATCGGCACGACGCTCAATCTGCATTGCGACCTGACCTTCGCCACACCGCGCACAGTGTTCAGGACGCCTTTCGTCGACCTCGGTCTGGTGCCCGAGGCGGGATCCAGCCTTTTGGCGCCGCGAATCCTGGGACCGCAGGGAGCGTTTGCGCTGCTCGGCCTCGGCGAGGGCCTTTCGGCCGAACGGGCGAAGGTCGCCGGCTTGATCTACGAGGTGGTCGAGGAAGCAGCACTTGAAGCCGCAGTGCTGGCGGCGGCCGGCCAGATCGCGGCCAAGCCACCGCAGGCGCTGAAGATCGCCCGCGAGCTGATGCGTGGCTCGCGCGATGACCTCGTCGCCCGTATCGGCGAGGAGAGCGAGTATTTTCGCGAGCGGCTGAAATCGGACGAGGCGCGCGCCGCGCTGACGGCATTCATGACCAGGAAGAAGGCCTGAGCCTCTCTTTCACGGATAAAGCCTCGTCTTGCTCCAGCCGCCTTTCGCGTCACGGCTGAAGACGACACGGTCGTGTAGCCGGAATGGCCTGTCGTGCCAGAATTCGATCGTCTGAGGGACAATGCGAAAGCCCGACCAGTGCTTTGGCCTAGGGATCTCGCCGATTGCATGGCGCGCCGTGTATTCGGCCACCGCCTTCTCAAGGGCGAAACGGCTTTCCAGCGGCCGCGACTGTTTCGAGGCCCAGGCGCCGATGCGGCTGCCGCGCGGCCGCGTTGCGTAATAGGCGTCGGCCTCGGCGTCGCTGACGATCTCCACCGGTCCGCGAATGCGCACCTGCCGGCGCAGCGATTTCCAATGGAAGCACATCGCCGCCTTCATGCTGCCAAGAATTTCCTGGCCCTTGGCGCTCTCAAAATTCGTATAGAAGACAAACCCGCTCTCATCGAACCCCTTGAGCAGAACCATGCGCACATTCGGCATGCCGTCGGCATCGACGGTCGCCAGCGCCACGCCGTTGGGATCGTTCATTTCGCTCTTCGTGGCGTCCTCAAGCCATGCGGCAAAGAGGCGAAAGGGCTCCGCAGCCTCGGTAAAGTCACCGCTTGTTAACTCTGTGTCACTCATAGTTTTTCTCAATTTGTCACGTAGCCCAAATTATCACGAAGCCAGGGGGAGGTTGCCGATTGTCGCGTATTGCGCGAGCTTTTGACAGCAGGCAATGGGGCGTTATCGCTTCGGCCAGCACGAAAGTCGCGATCGTGGCAGTCGCGTTGCCGCTTGCCGCCTGTGGCGCCGGTGGCTTCAGCCTGGAAAAGGCCGAAGTCGACCGCTCCATCCTGACCAGCAGCACATCTGTCTCGGCCGTGCCAGCGAATTTGGATCGCGATTCCGACCAGACGACGATCGGCAACGCGGTGTCCTCGGCCGACATCGAACAGCTCGGCGGACAGGCAGTGCCGTGGGCCAATGCCGGCACCGGGTCACGCGGTTCCATCACCGGACTGGCGGAGTTGAAGGACAAGGGCCAGACATGCCGCCGTTTCAAGGTCTCACGCGAAAGCTTTGACGGCGTCGCCATGTTCGAAGGCGAACTGTGCCTGGCCAGCGCCGGCGGCTGGCGCATGCAGGACTTCAGGGCGCTCTGAGCGTGTTCTGAAAGTCGATTGGATCGGGCTCGGCGAATCTTTTTCGTCGCCCGGCGCGTTGCCAATCTTGCCGATATCCCGATATCGGCTGCGATCGGTTCCTTCCGGATCGACAAAAAACCCTCGCCAATCCTCAACCGCCGACTTTTGGAACAAGCTATGATCTTCCGCTTTTGATATGCTGCTCGAGCACTGGAATTTCTTCCTATGCGAGCGCAATATAGGGAGCAACCAGAGACTCAACTCTTCTCCAGGGCAGTAAGCATGCGCGACCCCTATGAGGTGCTGGGCGTTGCCAAGAACGCATCGGCCAAGGACATAAAATCGGCGTATCGGAAACTCGCCAAGAAGTATCATCCGGATCAGAATCCGAATGATCCCAAGGCGAAGGACCGATTTGCCGCGGCCAACCAGGCCTACGAGATCGTCGGCGACGAGAAGAATCGTGTCGCTTTCGATCGCGGCGAGATCGACGCCGACGGCAAGCCGCGATTCCAGGGCTTCGAGGGCGCTGCCGGTGGTGGCGATCCCTTCGGCGGATTTCGCCGGCAGCAAGGGCCTGGCGGTTCGCGATTCGAATTCCGCTCCGGCCGCCCGGGCGGCGATCCGTTCGACGGCAACAGCGACATCTTCAGCCAGATTTTCGGCGATGCTTTTTCTGGCGTGCGTGGCGCCGGGATGGGAGATCGCCGCCAGCCCGCGACCGCTGCCGATCTGAACGTGACGCTCGACGTTACCATCGAGGAGGCGGCGACCGCCGAAAAAGTGACGGCGATATTCCCCGACGGCCGCAAGGTGGCCGTCAAATTGCCGGCCTATGTCGAGGATGGCCAGACCATCCGGCTGAAGGGGCAGGGCGAGCAAGGGCCAGGCCTGCCGGGCGACGCGCTGGTCAAGATCCATCTTCGCCGGCATCCGCGCTACCGCATCGAGGGCCGCGACCTGCACGCCGATCTGCCGGTGACGCTGGCGGATGCCGTGCTCGGCGCCAAGGTTCCCGTCGATACACCGACCGGCCGGCTCGCGGTCAACATCCCCGCCTGGTCGAGCTCCGACAAGGTCCTGCGGCTGAAGGGCAGGGGCCTGCCGGAAAAGGCCGGCGGCCACGGCGATCTCTACGCCCATGTCCGGATCATGCTGCCGGAGGGCGGCGATAGCGCACTCGAAGCGCTGTTGCGCAGTCAAAAAGGCTGATCGGCGGCTCTTGTCCCCCGAACTGTCCAGTTTGAGCGCTTGAAGGGGCTCTGTGCCTGTGCGATAGGGCACTCCACAAAGCAGAAATCTTGCGGAGAGCGCTCACATGGCGGGTGGACAGGGCCTAATGGCCGGCAAGCGCGGCCTTATTCTTGGCGTCGCCAACAACAGGTCGATCGCCTATGGCATCGCCAAGGCCTGTGTCGACCACGGCGCCGAGATCGCGCTGACCTATCAGGGCGAGGCATTCAAAAAGCGTGTCGAGCCGCTGGCGGCGGAACTGGGCGCCTTTGTCGCCGGCCATTGCGACGTGACCGATCCGGCGAGCCTGGACGAGGTTTTCGCCAATGTCGCCAGGCACTGGGGCAAGCTTGATTTCCTCGTCCACGCCATTGCCTTCTCCGACAAGGACGAACTGACCGGCCGTTATGTCGAAACGACGCGCGACAATTTCCTGCGCACCATGGACATTTCGGTCTATTCCTTCACCACCATTGCCAAGCGCGCCGAGGCGCTGATGGCCAATGGCGGCTCGCTGCTGACCCTGACCTACTACGGCGCCGAAAAGGTGATGCCGCATTACAACGTCATGGGTGTCGCCAAGGCGGCGCTCGAGGCCAGCGTGCGCTACCTGGCCGTCGACCTCGGCGCAAAGAAGATCCGCGTCAACGCCATCTCGGCTGGCCCGATCAAGACGCTTGCCGCTTCCGGCATCGGCGATTTCCGCTACATTCTGAAGTGGAACGAGTATAATTCGCCGCTGAAGCAAACGGTGACGCAGGAGGAAGTCGGCGATTCCGGCGTTTATTTCCTGTCCGATCTGTCGCGCGGCGTCACCGGTGAAGTGCATCACGTCGATTCGGGCTACCACGTCGTCGGCATGAAGGCGGTCGATGCGCCTGATATCTCGACGGTCAAGGACTAACCCACCAACCGTCATCCGTCCCGATCCCGCACCGGAAGACTTGATGTACCCGCTGGTTTATATCGTGCGCCACGGCCAAACCGCGTGGAACGCCGAATTCCGGCTTCAGGGGCAGGCCGACACCGATCTCAACGCTCTTGGCCGCGAGCAGGCGACCCGAAACGGTCGTCGGCTAGCCGAACTGGTCCAAAATCCCGAAGATTTCGATTTCGTCGCCAGCCCCATGAAACGGACGCGCGAAACGATGCAGCGCATCCGCGTCGCGATGGAGCTTGATCCAGGCGCCTATCGAACGGATCCACGCCTCGTCGAAGTCAATTTCGGTGATTGGCAGGGATTTACCTTCCCCGAGCTCGAGGCGCGATATCCCGGAGCGGGCAGGACGCGCGCTCTGGACAAATGGAACTTTCGGCCACCCGGCGACGGCGCGGAGAGTTACCAGATGCTGCTCGAACGCGTGAGGCCATATTTCGACGCGATCGAACGCCAGACGATCTGCGTTACCCATGGCGGCGTCATGCGCGCCTTGTTTCGCTTCGTGCTCGATGTGGCAGAGGACGAGGCGGCGAACCTGGAAATACGGCACGATCGTTTGCTCAAGCTCGAAGGCAAGAGCCTGGAGTGGCTTTAGGGCACCAATTCCCTAGTTCGTGTCGCTGTCCGGTAACTGCATATCGGTGACGACATTCTCGCCATTGTTCACGTCATAAGCGATGACGATGTCCATGCCCGGCTTCAGCGCGTCTAGATAGGTCTCGGCATTCAGCTTGTAGGACTTGCCGTCATCCAACGTCAGCGTCAGCGCGTCCTTGTCGACCTTCTTGATCAAACCTTCGGTCTGGCCAGCGAAAGCAGCGGTTGAAAGCAGCAGTGTGGCGGCAATGGCGCCAATCAGGGTACGCATAGTCGTTCCTCTTTGTCATTGCACCGGCATGGCGGCGGGCGTTCAACGGCGGATGGAGCAGAGCAGAAACCAACCGAATGTGTCAAAACTAAATCCGCCAGATCACAGTTTGACCCCTGTGAAAAACGCCAATAGAAGCAGACTACAGCGCCGCGCGGCCTCATGGACGCGCAAAGGACGCTGTAGCACTTTTGATTGCGCATGATCCTTTCCGAACATCGCTTCGATTTCGGGGTCATGCGTCAAGCCGGCTCCGCTGCCGGGCAGGGTCATTCTATGTCTCACAACACGTTCGGTCACCTTTTCCGCGTCACCACCTGGGGTGAAAGCCATGGCCCGTCGCTCGGCTGCGTCGTCGATGGTTGTCCGCCCGGCATCCGCTTCACCCAAGCCGAGATTCAGGCTGAACTCGACAAGCGTCGGCCGGGACAGTCACGTTTCGTGACGCAACGTCGCGAACCAGATGAGGTGAAGGTGCTGTCCGGCTTCATCCTCGACGAGGACGGCGAGACCATGATCACCACCGGCACGCCGGTGTCGATGCTGATCGAGAATGTCGACCAGCGCTCGAAGGATTATGGCGAGATAGCCCGCCAATATCGGCCCGGCCATGCCGATTACACTTATGACGTCAAATACGGCGTGCGCGATTATCGTGGCGGCGGCCGCTCCTCGGCCCGCGAGACGGCCGCGCGGGTGGCAGCCGGTGCCTTGGCGCGCAAGGTTGTGCCCGGCGTGGTGGTGCGTGGCGCGCTGGTGTCGATGGGCGAAAAATCCATCGACCGCGCCAACTGGAACTGGAATTTCATCGGCGACGCGGAAAATCCGTTCTTCACCCCCGATCCGGCTTCCGTTCCCGTCTTCACTAGATATCTCGACGGCATCCGCAAGGCGGGGTCCTCGGTCGGTGCCGTGATCGAGATCGTCGCCGACGGCGTTCCGGCAGGCCTGGGCGCGCCGATCTACGCCAAGCTCGACCAGGACATCGCTTCTGGCCTGATGTCGATCAACGCGGTCAAGGGCGTCGAGATCGGCAACGGCTTCGAGGCCGCCCGCATCACCGGCGAGCAGAATGCCGACGAGATGCGCATGGGCAATGATGGCAAGCCGGTGTTCCTGTCCAACAATGCCGGCGGTATCCTTGGCGGCATCTCGACCGGCCAGGCGATCGTCGCCCGTTTCGCCGTCAAGCCGACCTCCTCGATCCTGACGCCGCGAAGATCGATCGACAAGGACGGCCACGACGTCGAGATCATGACCAGGGGCCGCCACGATCCATGCGTCGGCATCCGCGCCGTGCCGATTGGCGAGGCGATGGTTGCCTGTGCGATCGCCGACCACTATCTGCGGCATCGAGGACAGACGGGAAAGGGAATAGGGGAATAGGGGACTATGTTGCGCTCTTAGCCCGGCCAGCCAAATCTTTTTGCTTTTCCCTACTCCAGTACTGCTCTACTCCCTTATTCCCTGCGAGCGAAGCGAGCATTTATGCCTTACGACCAGAAGAAAATCGTCGAAGCCCTGCGCGCTTTCGAACGGGGCGAGATCGTCGTCGTCATGGACGATGACGGGCGCGAAAACGAGGGCGACCTGATTGTTGCCGCCGTCCATTGCACGCCGGAAAAGATGGCGTTCATCGTTCGCCATACCTCCGGCATCGTCTGCACGCCGATGCCGCGCGAGGAAGCCAAGCGGCTGAACCTTGCGCCGATGGTCGCCGACAATGATTCGGCCCACACCACCGCTTTCACGGTCAGCGTCGATTTCAAGCATGGCACCACCACGGGCATTTCGGCCGACGACCGCACGCTGACCGTGCGCAACCTCGCCAACGGCAATGTCGGCGCCTCCGATTTCGTCCGCCCAGGCCACATCTTTCCGCTGATCGCGCGCGAGGGCGGCGTGCTGATGCGTTCGGGTCATACCGAAGCGGCGGTCGATTTGTGCAAGCTCGCCGGCCTGCCGCCGATCGGCGTCATTTCCGAACTGGTCAATGACGACGGCACCGTCAAGCGCGGCCCGCAGGTCGCGGCCTTTGCCGAGGAGCATGGCCTGAAGCAGGTTTCGGTCGCCGACCTCATAGGATATCGGCAGCGCAAGGAAACGCTGGTCGAGCGCGTCGCCTGCTCGGAAATCGACACGCTCGGCGGCAAGGCGCAGGTCTTTACCTACACGCTGCCCTGGGACTCCATGCATCACGTTGCCATCGTCTTCGGCGACATCCGTGACGGCGAGGACGTGCCGGTGCGTCTGCATTCCGAGGATGTGGTGACGGATGTCTTCGGCACCAGCCATCGGCTCGACGCCATCATGAAGGCGATGGGCGAGCGCAGGCGCGGCGTTATCGTCTATCTGCGCGAAGGCTCTGTCGGCGTCGCCCATCAGGAGCGCAAGCGGCCGGCGAGCGGCGACCGCGAGGATCACGAAGAGGCCCGCCGCCGCGAAAACGAGTGGCGCGAGATCGGGCTCGGCGCGCAGATCCTTAAGGATCTCGGCATTTCCTCGATCAACCTGATCGCCTCGCGCGAACGCCACTATGTCGGCCTCGAAGGTTTCGGCATCCATATCGCCAAGACCGAGATTCTCTGATCCTTCGCCCGACAGCGCCCGGTTCCAAACCGGGCGCTCGACGATTATTCCGCAGGGATTGCGGCAGCTTCGCATCTGTCCAGGTCGCATTCCTGAGTGGCAAGCCTGCGCTGGCCAAGCAGCACCGTGGCCAGCGCGACTGTGCCTGAGGCAACCGAGACCCAGAACCCGTTCTGGGCGCCGAATGCGTCCACCACCGCACCGGCGGCGAAGGAACCAAGCGCCATGCCGATGCCGATCCCGGTCATCACCCAGGTGATGCCTTCGGTCAGCATTGCCTCCGGCACGTGTCGTTCAATCAGGCCGAAGGCGGTTATGAAGGTCGGCGAGATCGCAACGCCGCTGATGAACACGGTCAATGCCAGCAGAGGCACCGTGTCGGCGGTAAGCGGCAGCAGCGTGCCAAGCGCGACGAGGGCGACTGCGATGGCCAACTGGCGTTGCAGCGGCGTTTTTACGTTGAGTGCCCCGACGATGATGCCAAGCACGAACGACCCGAGCGCATAGACGCCGATGACCAAGCTCGCGGCCGCCGGTTGCCCCAGCTCTTTGGTGATCGCGACGGTACTCACTTCCGTCGTCGCGAAGGTTGCGCCGACGAAGATCAGGGCGAAGGTGATGATCTGAACCGGTCGCAGGCGGATTGCGGAGCCGCCAGAGCCCTGTTCCACCGGTCGCACTTGCGGCTCGGTCGAGCGTTGCAGAATGAAGGCTATCGATCCGAATACGAGAAATAACGTGCTCGCCACCATGCCCGCTTCCGGGAACAGCGCGGCACTCAAGCCCACCGACAGCGATGCCCCGGCTATGTAGACCAGTTCGTCGGCCGCCGACTCGAAGGCGAACGCGGTGTTCATCTGAGGCCGCCCGCGAAAAATCTCGGTCCAGCGCGCGCGCACCATTGCCGGGATGCTTGGCATCGCCGCCGCCAGCAGTGCCGACACGAACAGCATCCACACCGGCCAGTCTTGGTTGGCGGCCGCAACCAATACGACGAAAGCCAGCACCGAAATGATGGTGGTGGGCACTACGATCCGCGTCTGGCCAAGGCGATCCACCAGTCTCGATATCTGCGGCGCCAGGAAAGCGTTGGCGAGCGCGAATGTCGCGGCGACGGCGCCGGCCAGCCAATATTCGCCGCGCGTCTGCGACAGCATTGCCACGATACCGATTGGCGCCATGGCGATCGGCAGGCGCGCTATGAAGCCTGCGGCGGCAAAGCCCTTGGTTCCGGGGGCACGAAAGATCTCCGAATAGGGATTTTGCATGGGTTGGTTCCTCGACAAAGCACGATTCGACAATTACATACGATGCGTATGAATGTTAAATAGAGCATACGCCGCGTATGTCAATTGGCATACGGTTCGTATGTGGATAGGGCCAGGAGCCATGCACAAACCCCGCAAGGAGATGATTGCCGAGACGCGTGCCAAGCTGATCGCGGCAGCCCGCCATGCTTTCGGCACGATCGGCTATGCCGAAGCCTCGATGGATGATTTCACCGCATCGGCCGGGCTGACTCGCGGCGCGCTCTATCATCATTTCGGCGACAAGAAGGGCCTGCTGCAGGCGGTCATCACCGAAATCGACGGCGAGATGGCGGCACGCATCGATGAGGTCGCGTCGAGAGCGCCGACCCGCTGGCAGCATTTTGTCGACGAATGCACGACCTATATTGAGATGGCATTGGAGCCGGAAATCCAGCGCATCATGTTCCGGGATGGCCCGGCCGTTCTGGGGGATCCGGCACAATGGCCGAACGCCAATGCGTGCATCGCTTCAATGACCGGCCATCTGACGGCGCTTCAGGAGGAGGGGGTCGTAGTCTCCAGCCTCGACCCCGAAACTGCCTCGCGGCTGATCAATGGGGCGAGCAGCCAGGCGGCGCAACGGATCGCCAATTCGAACGACCCCGAAGCGACGTCGAAGAAGGTGGTGGTGGCGTTCAAGCAACTGCTCGAAGGCCTACTCAAAAGGCCAGGTTCGCAACCGAACTGAAATCCCATCGGTGGCCCGGCGCCGCGGCCGGCAATTGACAATCGCCGGGTTGGGTCCATCCTCTTTCACCACCTCTGAGGGGGAGATTCGGGGCATGTGGGATTTCGATATCGGCAGGTCGGTGTCCATCATGATGCGGACCTGGCCGTTCATTGTCTTTCGCATGATCGTCTATTTCGGCATCACACTGGCCTACATCATGGCGACCGGCACGGGCGCCTCCGTCGGCTATGGCGTCGGCCACATCTCCACCGATCCCGACGGGCCGATGTCCTTTGCCTTGTGGGGCGGGGTGGTCGGTTTCGGCATCGTCTCGATCGCCGTCTACTGGATCCGCGAATACATCCTCTATGTCGTCAAGGCCGGCCACATCGCCGTGATGGTCCATCTGATCGACGGCCGTGACATTCCCGGCGGCCAGGACCAGATCGCCTACGCCAAGGATATCGTCACCCAGCGTTTTGCCGAGGCCAACATCCTTTTCGTCGTCGATCAGCTGGTCAAGGGCGCCATCCGGGCCATCACCGGCCTGCTCGGCGGCATCGCCGCCTTCCTGCCGATCCCGGGTTTGAGCGGTCTGGTCTCCTTCATCAACACGGTGATCCGCCTGTCGCTGACCTATGTCGACGAGATCATCCTCGGCTACAACATTCGCATCAATTCGTCCTCGCCGTTCGAGACGGCGCGCCAAGGCGTCGTGCTCTATGCCCAGAACGGCAAGGTGATGGTCAAGAACGCCGTCTGGCTGGCGGTCATCATGTGGGGCGTATCCTTCGTTATCTTCCTGCTGATGCTGGCGCCGGCCGCCGCCATTCTTTTCCTGATGCCAGGGCAATTGGCGGGCTGGGCCTTCGTGCTAGCCATCGTCTTCGCCTGGGCCTTCAAGGCGGCGTTCATCGAGCCCTTCGCCATCGCTTGCCTGATGCAGGTCTATTTCAAGACCATCGCGGGCCAGGTGCCAGATCCGGCCTGGGACACCCGGCTGGCGGAGGCGTCGTCGAAGTTCAGGGAACTCAAGGACAAGGCGCTGGCCTCCTTTGGCGGCTCGCCCTGGGGACCGGCCGGCGCGACACCCTGATCAGCGAGGGCTCGACGGCGCGGCAGAAACGGTGTTGAGGCGCGCCACGGTCGATTTGAGCAGCACTTCACCTTGCCCGGAAAACGTCTCGCTCATGATCAGTTCCGGCAGCGGCAGCCGCCGTCCCCAGCCATGCGTTTCAAGGTCAGGTTTTGGCGCGAACTCCGAGACGCGGCCGACGCAGAGATAGGCGACCGGGGTCACATGCTCCGGAATTGAAAGCAGGCCTTTCAACGCTTGCGCCTCGATGATGCTGACCCAGCCGACACCGACGCCTTCGGCGCGCGCCGCCAGCCAGAAATTCTGCACCGCGCAGACCGTGCTGTAGAGGTCCATCTCCGGATTGTGCGAGCGTCCCAGTGGCGAACCCTTCGAACGCTCGCGATCGCAGGTGATGCAGATGTTGAGCGCGCTTTCGCAAATGCCTTCCAGCTTGAGTTTGCGGTAGAGCGCCTGCCGCTCTTCCGCAATGGCCGGCAGTTCCTGCTGGCGCGCCGCCAGGAACAGGTCGCGCACCTTTTCCCGTCGTTCGGCATCGCGAATGACGATAAAATTCCAAGGCTGCATGAAGCCGACCGACGGCGCGTGATGAGCGGCAAGCAGCAACCGCGCCAGCACCTCATCGTCGAGCGCGGTGGGCAGGAAATGGCTGCGGACGTCGCGCCGCGTGAACATGGCGCGATACACCGCATCGCGTGCATTCCGGTCAAATCCATCGCCAACAGCAGCGGTCGTGTGTTCAGGCATCGCTTGTCCCCTTGCGATTGCAATCGATGCCAACCGCCTGACCATGCGGATGACGATGCCTGCCAGGCCGGTCTTCTGGCTCGGGATCAACCCGCGTCCGGTGCCTTCCCGTCATCGACAGTGGCATATACCGGCGCGGTCCCCCTTACAGCGTTGGGCACGCCACGGAATTCAACCGTGTTCCCGATTCTCCCGCTTGCGGCGGGCACCAGGCAGTGCCACGGACCTTACGCCGAAGCGCGGACGACGCCAATGCCTGCAGCGACGCGAATGGACGCAGGCGCGATTTTCCCCAGTCATCGGCCGCCCGTGCATGGCCTTTGTCGATCCGGGTCACTAGATTAGGACGATGGCTACCCGTCTCTATACCCATCCGATCTTCCTTGAGCACCTCACGCCGCCCGGCCATCCCGAGCGGCCGGACCGCTTGCGCGCCATCGAGCGCGTGCTGGACGACGAGGCTTTTGCCGCGCTCGATCGTATCCAGGCGCCGGAAGGCGACGAGGCCACCATCCTCTATGCTCATCCCGCCGATTTCGTCGCCCGCGTGCGCGCCGCCATTCCTGACGAGGGAATCGCCCGCATCGACGCCGACACCACGGCCAGCCCGAAGAGCTGGCAGGCGGCGATCACCGCAATCGGTGCGGCCAACGCCGCCGTCGACGACGTCTTTGCAGGCCGCGCCGACAATGTCTTCGTCGCGGCGCGGCCGCCCGGCCACCATGCCGAAAAAACCACGGCGATGGGTTTTTGTCTGTTCAATACGGCGGCGATCGCGGCGCGTTATGCGCAGAAGAAGCATGGTATCGAGCGTGTTGCCGTCGTCGACTGGGACGTGCATCACGGCAACGGCACGCAGGATATTTTCTGGGACGATCCGTCGGTGCTCTATTGCTCGACGCACCAGATGCCGCTCTATCCCGGCACTGGCGCCAAGAACGAAACCGGTGCCGGCAACATTGTCAACGTACCGCTGGCGCCGCAGACCGGCAGCGAGGTGTTTCGCGATGCCTTCCTGTCGCGCGTGCTGCCGGCGCTCGACAATTTCGCGCCCGACCTGATCATCATTTCGGCCGGGTTCGACGCACATCACCGCGATCCGCTGGCCGAGATCAACCTGACCGAGGACGATTTCGACTGGGCGACCGGCCAGCTGATGCAGCGCGCCGCGCGTCACAGCGGCGACCGGCTCGTCAGCCTGCTCGAGGGTGGCTACGATCTGCAGGGATTGGCATTTTCGGTCGCCGCCCATGTCGGGCGACTGATGAAAGGATGAATGATGGCTGGTGAGATCAACGACGATGTCAAGGCGATGAGCTTCGAACAGGCACTCGATGCGCTGGAAAAGATCGTCGATGATCTTGAGCGTGGCGACGTGCCGCTCGACCAGTCGATCAAGATCTATGAACGCGGCGAGGCATTGAAGGCGCATTGCGACCGGCTGCTGAAGGCCGCCGAGGACAAGGTCGAGAAGATCAGGCTGTCGCGTGACGGCAAGCCGGTTGGAACAGAGCCGCTCGACGCGGACTGAGGCACCCAGCCGTCTCACCGATTTTTGGACACGATCATGATTGAACATAGAGTTCGTCTTGATTGAAACAGCTCGGGACAAGAGGAGATACGGAAACGATGTGCAGAAACATCAAGACCCTGTTCAATTTTGATCCGCCCGCGACCAACGACGAAGTTCGCGACGCGGCACTTCAGTTTGTCCGCAAGCTGAGCGGAACGACGCGGCCTTCGAAGCAGAACCAGCATGCCTTCGACCACGCGGTCGAAGCCATCGCGGCATCGGCGCGCGAACTGCTCGATTCACTCGAAACTCATCAGCATCCTCGCAATCGCGAGGAAGTGGCGGCCAAACTAAGGGCGAAATCGGCGATCCGGTTTGCCTGAAGCGTCCAGCTGCCTCTGGCGCTGACAAGGAGAGTGCATGAGCTTCTTCCCGGGGAAAGACCCAGAGGCCGGCGACGCCTTCGCCAGCGACCAGATCGAACTGATGGTCATCCCCAACGCCAAGGATATTGGCGGTTTCCAGGTTCGCCGCGCCTTGCCGACCGCCAAGAGGCGGTTGGTCGGCCCGTTCATCTTCTTCGACCGCATGGGCCCGGCTATCCTGCGCGCCGGCCAGGCGCTCGACGTACGCCCGCATCCGCATATCGGCCTGTCGACGGTCACCTATCTGTTCGACGGCAATATAAGGCATCGCGATTCACTCGGCACCGAAATGGTCATCCAGCCCGGTGACGTAAACCTGATGACCGCCGGCCGCGGCATCGTCCATTCTGAGCGCACCCCTGAAGAACTGCGCGGCGCGCCGATGTCGATTTCCGGCCTGCAGACCTGGTTGGCGCTGCCGGACGGCAAGGAAGAAGTAGCCCCGGTTTTCGAGAACACCACAGCACTCCGGTTGCCCGAGATCGACGCCGAGGGCGTTAGCGGCCGCATTGCCATTGGTGATTTCCAAGGGCTGCGATCCCCGGTCAGGGCCGACACAGAGACACTCTATGCCGATCTGCGCCTGGCGCCAGGCGCCAGCGTGAAGATCCCGGCCGATGCGGAAGAACGAGCCATCTACACACTGGAAGGCGAGGTCTCGATCTCGGGCGACGTTTTCCCGGCCGAACGGTTGCTGGTGTTTCGGCCCGGTGACGAGATCGTCGTATCGTCGCACACCGCAGCGCATTTCATGCTGTTCGGCGGCGCTTCGCTCGGCTCGCAGCGCTACATCTGGTGGAATTTCGTCTCATCGTCGAAGGAACGCATCGAGCAGGCCAAGCAGGAATGGAAGACGGGACGCTTCGATATTGTTCCAGGAGACGAGGAAGAGTTCATTCCGCTGCCGGAAAGCTGATGCATGTTGCCCAAAAGTGGCCCGGTTCTGGGAGAACGGCATGCATCAAAACAAGAACCACAGCCTGATCCGCGTCACTGACGTGCATTTACATTCTCCGGCCGGCGGCCTATTTCGCCAATGAACAGAAAGCCTGAGCACCCGTGAACGCAACGCCGCATACGCCGCTTCTCGACAAGGTCCGCATCCCAGCCGACCTGCGCACGCTTGCGGAAAGCGAGCTGCCGCAATTGGCGTCCGAGCTTCGCGCCGAGCTGATCGACGCCGTCTCCCACACCGGCGGCCATCTTGGCGCCGGCCTTGGCGTGGTCGAGCTGACGGTGGCGCTGCACTATGTCTTCAACACCCCCGATGACCGGCTGATCTGGGATGTCGGCCATCAGGCCTATCCGCACAAGATCCTGACCGGCCGCCGTGACCGCATCCGCACATTGCGCCAGGAGGGCGGCCTCTCGGGCTTCACCCGCCGCGCCGAGAGCGAGTACGATCCCTTCGGCGCCGCCCACTCCTCGACATCGATTTCGGCCGGCCTCGGCATGGCTGCCGCTCGCGATCTCTCCGGCGGCCGCAACAATGTCATCGCTGTCATCGGCGACGGCGCCATGTCGGCCGGCATGGCCTACGAGGCGATGAACAATGCCGGCGCGCTCGATGCGCGGCTGATCGTCATCCTCAACGACAACGACATGTCGATCGCGCCGCCGACCGGCGCGATGAGCGCCTATCTGGCGCGTCTGGCTTCGGGCAAGGCCTATATCGGCCTGCGCGATTTCGGCAAGAAACTGACGTCCTATCTCGGCAAACGCGCTGATCGCGCGATCACAAGGGCGGTCGAGCATGCACGCGGCTACGTTACCGGCGGTACGCTGTTCGAGGAGCTCGGTTTCTATCACATCGGCCCGATCGACGGTCACAATCTGGAGCATCTGATCCCGGTCCTGAAAAATGTCCGCGACAATGGCGAAGGCCCCGTGTTGATCCATGTCGTCACTCAGAAGGGCAAGGGCTACGCGCCGGCGGAAGCCGCCGCCGACAAATATCACGGCGTCAACAAATTCGATGTCATCACCGGCGCGCAGGCCAAGGCGCCCGCCAACGCGCCTGCCTACACCAAAGTGTTCGCCGAAAGCCTGGTAAGGGAAGGCCGCGAGGACGACCGTATCGTTGCCGTCACAGCCGCCATGCCGAGCGGCACCGGCCTCGACCTGTTCGGCGAGGCATTCCCGTCGCGGACCTTCGATGTCGGCATCGCCGAACAGCACGCGGTGACCTTCGCAGCCGGTCTTGCCACCGAAGGCTATAAGCCGTTCGCGGCGATCTATTCGACCTTCCTGCAGCGTGCCTACGACCAGGTCGTCCACGACGTCGCCATCCAGAAATTGCCGGTGCGGTTTCCCATCGACCGGGCTGGCTTCGTCGGAGCCGACGGCGCCACCCATTGCGGCGCTTTCGACACTACCTTCCTGGCAACCTTGCCGGGGTTTGTCGTCATGGCCGCTGCCGACGAGGCGGAGCTGCGCCATATGGTGCGCACCGCGGCGAGCTATGATGACGGCCCGATCGCCTTCCGCTATCCACGCGGCAACGGCGTCGGCGTGGACCTGCCGGAGCGCGGCTCGATTCTCGAAATCGGCAAGGGCCGCATCCTCAAGGAGGGCACCAAGGTGGCACTGCTGTCCTTCGGCACGCGTCTGCAGGATTGTCTGATCGCCGCCGAGGAGTTGGGTGCGGCCGGGCTTTCCACCACGGTCGCCGATGCCCGTTTCGCCAAGCCGCTTGACGAGGACCTGATGCGGCGGCTGGCCCGCTCGCATGAGGTGCTGGTGACGGTGGAGGAGGGCGCCGTCGGCGGCTTTGCCAGCCACGTGCTGCAGTTCCTGGCCCACGAAGGTCTCCTGGAAAGCGGCTTGAAGGTGCGCCCGCTGGTGCTGCCCGACGCGTTCACCGACCACGCCAAGCCGGAAAAGATGTACGCCGATGCCGGGCTCGACGCGGCCGGCATCGTGCGCACGGTCTTCGTCGCGCTCGGGCACAGCACCCACGCCCAGCGCGCCTGAATCAAAGTCTCAAAGACTTGATTCAGTTTGCCGGTCAACGATGTTAAGGCATTGTTTACGCTGCCGTTTGGCTTTTCACTTACCGTGTCTCTTGGCCGTTTTTCAACGGCGCCCTGCTAAACCGTTGATCAGGCAGGGAGACAACAACAATGAAAACGCTTCTGTGCGGCGTAGCGCTTTGCGCCGTCATCGTCGCGCCGGCCGCCGCCGAAACGCGCTATGATCGCAACCTGGAAAAGGCGGCCATGGGCATCGTCGCCGGCAAGATGGGCGACATCCGCGGCGGCTTTTCCTACAAGCAGGTGCCGCAGCTGGTGGTCGTGCCGGGCGTAGCGCCGGCCATGAGTGAACGCCCACGCGAGGAAGCCACGGGCAAGCCGGACGACGGTCTGTCGCCCGCCGTGGAACGGCAGGTTTCGCGAACCATTTTCTAAATTGGAGGCCAGAGGGCCTGGAGTTGCTAAAGAAGGCACGACGGGTGTCAGTCCATCGGCAGATGCCTTTCCATGGCGCTTGCCGTTATGCAGCCGATCTGAAAAGGTTATTCCTCGGCCAATACCGCTTGTTTCGACGGCTTCCCGGAGCGCCATGATTTCGTGGCGTGGCGGGCGCGGTCGGCCAAGATGGCGAGGCGTCCGCGCAGGCTTCGCCCACCCATCACTGATGACAAGATCACCGAATGCGTCGAAAAGCGGCGCTTGAAATCCTCGCCGCCGCAGAGAAAGTCGACCGTGGTCAAGCCCTGGTCAAGCGACCACTGGATATAGTCCATCATCAAGACCATTCCCGGCGAGGCTCGCTCGAAGGACGGGTCATAGGTCGTGACGAAAGCCATCATCGTCCCGCGCTGCTCGAAATTGATCGAGACGGCGATGATCGCGTCGTCACGTTCGAGCACGAAGATGCGCAGCAATCCGAGCTCGGCCAGGACGGAGACGAGTGCCGCCAGAGCGGTGGAGCCTTCGTCGAAGAGATCCGAAGCGCGGCCGTGCTTTGCCAGCCACAGCCGCTTCAGCGCCGCGACGCGCTCGAGCACCTGCTCGCGGTCTTCGTGCGCATCCATCAGGCGGAAGCGCAGCTTGCCGCCTTCCTCCATGAATTTGCGGCCACGGCGGTAGTTTTGCCGGGTTTTTTTCGATTGGCTTTCGAACCATTGCGCGCCGCCTTGCCAGGTGCCAACGACACGATGGCTGATCTCGCTGCGGTGGTTTGGCTGCAAGATCGTGCCGCGGCCTGGGACGGCGGAACCGAGCAGGGCGTGGAATTGGGCATCCGGCAACAAACGATTCAGATAGACGAGGTCGAAGCCACCATCGTCGAGAATGCGTTGCCAGAGCTGCGATAGAATCAACGGGTCGCAGTCGGGGGCGAGCAACACGTCGCCATAATCGCTGTGATCTTTCGCCGCCCATTCCAGGATACGGACACCGGAGCGCTTGAAGGTCGCAAGTGCAATGACGGCCTCGAGGCGCTTGCCGCTCCAGACCAACCCGATCCTGAGGCCGCGCCGGTCCTGATGCGGCGTCGTGCGCCACCAGGCCGAGATCCAGTCCGGATGCTGGAAAACAAGGCCGCCGGCGCGTTGCCAGAGCGCCGCCCAGGCCGGCGCTATTTCTGCCAGGCGCGCGGCCGAAGTCGCGACTTCGATCTGGTGCGTTTGCGGCAGCCGGCACACGACAGGCCCGTTCAAGGCTTGCCCCTTTGCGGCGATTGCCGTGACTCCGGCTTTTCAGTGCGGAGGTATCTGGCGATCAGCCGCCAAATCCGCTTCAGCGGCAGGATATAGAGGCCTGAGAGCGACTGGTAGTCGCGCACGTTGCGTTCGATCAAACCGAACTTGAAGTCCTCGTCCGGTTTGGGGACGCATAGCGTTCCGAACAGCCGGTCCCAGAACGAGAAGAGCAGCCCGAAGTTCTTGTCGTAGTGGCGCGGGTCCGTGCTGTGGTGCAACTGATGCCAGTGCGGGCATAAGATCAGGTTGTTCAGCGGCCCAAAGGAAATCTTGAAATGCGTGTGCCTGACGAAATCCATCATCAGGATGTTGCGTATGATGTAGACGTTGACGCCGAAGATCGTCAGTTCGACGAGGTTCAACGCGACCAGCGACCAGATGCCGAAGCAGATGCCGGGAATGACGCCGTCCCAGGCCCGGTTCATCAATTCGTCGAGCGGGTGGACGCGGTCCTTGGTTATGCCGACCATCACTTCGGCCGAATGGTGCACCTTGTGCAGTTCCCAGAGCACCGGATAGCGATGCTGGGCGACGTGATAGAGATAGTAAGAGATGTCGTAGGCGAGCAGCATTGTGATGGTGAATATCGCTACCGTCACCGGTCCTGCCGGACCGTCGATCAGAGGCGATTGGATCGGAAGGAAGGTCGTGAGGAGCCAGTTCGTCGCATAACCGACGGCGCTGACGAAGACGATGCCGGCAGGCAGCATGAGGAACGGCATCAGGGCCTTCCTCGTCACCCAGAACAGAAGGTCGGCTCTCGCCGAGGGATGAGTGACGACCTCGTGCGGGATCGCGAACTCGAAGAATTCTTTCCAGCTCTTTTTCTCGACCGTGCGCCAATAGGCGACGAGGGCGCTGACCAAAGCGGTCAGCAACAGAAGTCCGGTCGCCAGCAGACCGGCGCCGGAAATCCGGTCAAGCACCTTGTAGACGATTTCGCTGGCCATTTCCAAGATTGCCGCCTCTTCATCCCGTTTTGCGGGCTGTCGCAGTCATAACATTTTAGTCCTCAAGCAAGTGCGACGAGAACTGGTTAACGATCCATGAAATTTCCGGTGGCTTAAGACGAGAGAATTTCTGTCATGCCCATCTTCCTTGAAGTTGAGGCGCGTGATTGCCCAAGCACGAAGCGCCGTTTGCAGATCATTGTCGGAGGCGACATGCTTTCCTTCAATGCCGGGCAGTGCCCTTGCCATCGTCGTCGGCTTTCGCCATGAAGGCCGATGAATTCGCCTCTGCCAGCCAGCGCCCGCCAGCGGCTTGACGACCTGCTCGTCGAGCGCGGGCTGTTTGCCAGCCGCTCGCGTGCCCGCGACGCGGTCGAACGCGGCACGGTGACTGTCGACGGCGTCCTTGCCCGCAAGCCTGGTCAGAGCGTTTCGCCGCAATGTCTCATCGCCATCGACGACCCGGCGCAAGGCTATGTGTCGCGCGCGGCGCTCAAGCTGATCGGCGGGCTCGACCATTTCGGCCTCGATCCCGCCGGCTGTGAGGCACTCGACATCGGCGCCTCGACAGGCGGCTTTACCCAGGTCCTGCTGGAGCGCGGCGCTGCTCATGTCACCGCCATCGATGTCGGGCATGGTCAGGTGCACCCTGATGTCGGGGGAGACCCGCGTGTGACGGTGATCGAAGGCCTGAACGCCCGCGATCTCACCGCCGCCGATCTTGGCGGTCGTATACCGGATTTCATTGTCTCCGATGTCAGCTTCATCTCGCTGAAACTGGCGATGCCGCCGGCGCTTGGCCTTGCGAAGGCTGGCGCCAAAGCCATGTTTCTGGTCAAGCCTCAATTCGAGGCTGGTCGCGAAGCGATCGGCAAGGGTGGTCTGTTGAAAGATCCCTACGACGCCTCCCGTGTCGCCGGCCTGTTGCAGGATTGGCTCGATGCCGTCCCCGGCTGGCGGGCGCTGGGGCTGCATCTGTCACCGATCGAGGGCGGCGACGGCAATCGCGAATTCCTGCTCGGTGGGATCAAGGATCGATGAGCGCGCGCTTCAGCATCAGGAAACTTGGCGCTCAGGGGGACGGCATCGCCGAGACCGAGACAGGCGATCTGTTCATCCCCTTCACATTGCCCGGCGAAACGGTCACCGCTTCGCGCGAAAGGGATCGCGCCATGCTGGTGGCGGTGCTGGAAGCCTCGCCGTTGCGCATCGATCCCGCCTGCCGCCATTTCACCGAATGCGGCGGCTGCGCCCTCCAGCATTTCGAAGCCGAAGCCTATCGCCAGTGGAAACGCGAAAAGGTGGTGCACGCCTTGAAGGGTAAGGCCATCGATTGCGAGATCGGCGAACTGGTCGCCTGCGCGCCGCACACGCGCCGCCGTGTGGTGCTTGCCGCCCGGCGCACGAATGCAGGCATGCTGCTCGGCTTCCATCGCCATCTGTCACCGGAGATCATCTCCATCGAGGAATGTCCGATCTCGCTGCCGGAGATCGTCGCCGCGCTCGATCGCTTGAAGGCACTCGCCGAATTGGTCTGTGCCACCACCAAATCGTTCCGGATGACGGTCACCGTGACCGGTTCAGGCCTCGATGTCGCCGTCTATGAATCAGGCAAACTGGGCGAGAACCAGCGTCGGGTCGCTTCCAATTTCGTCATGGCCCAGGGATTTGCGCGGCTTTCGATCGACGACGAGATCATCATAGAGCCAAAAAAGCCGACGGTCATGTTCGGCGGCGTTGCCGTTGCCATTCCGCCGGGCGCCTTCCTGCAGGCCACCGAGGCCGCAGAACAGGCGATGGCCGATATCGTCGGCGGCCATCTGAAGCGTGCCAAGAAGGTGGCGGATCTCTTCGCCGGTTGCGGCAGCTTTGCCTTGCGGCTGGCAATGAAATCGGAAGTCCATGCGGTGGAGGGTGATACGGCAGCCCTTTCGGCGCTCGACCGGGGATCGCGCTTCGCCACCGGGCTGAAGCGGGTGACGGGCGAACGCCGCGACCTGTTCCGCCGGCCGCTGACGTTCAAGGAGTTGAATGGCTTCGACGGCGTGGTGTTCGACCCGCCGCGGGCGGGCGCCGAAGACCAGTCGAAGCAGATCGCCCGCTCGGATGTGCCGTACGTCGCTGCCGTGTCCTGCAATCCGGTGACGCTGGCGCGGGATTTGCGCATCCTGCTCGACGGTGGCTACACCTTGAAAAGCGTGACGCCGATCGACCAGTTCCTGTGGTCGCCGCACGTCGAGGCGGTGGCGCTGCTGGAGAAGCCGAAACGGCGACGGTAGATCATTCGCTGGTTCGGCGACGCCTTGCTTCCGCGAGCACGCCCGTTTCCATTTCTCTCAATGTTTTCGGCTTGCCACTGCTGGGCAGCGACCCGAACACATCCTCTGGCCGCATTGAGGGAAAGACCGGAACAGGCCGTGTGACCTGATCATCGGTTGAACTGGTGGCAACGGACTTTTCTCCAGTGGCCATCGCATCAGACCCGCGTGCCGCCCACCGTCATCTGGTTCATGCGCAAATGCGGCTGGCCGACGCCGACAGGCACGCCCTGTCCGGCCTTGCCGCACATGCCGATGCCGGTGTCGAGCTTCATATCGTTGCCGATCATCGAAACGCGGTGCATGGCATCCGGCCCGTTGCCGATCAGCATCGCGCCCTTGATCGGCTGCGTCACCTTGCCGTTCTCGATCATGTAGGCCTCGGTGCAGCCGAAGACGAATTTTCCCGAGGTGATGTCGACCTGACCACCGCCGAAGGAGACGGCATAGATGCCGTTCTTGACCGAGGCGATGATTTCGTCCGGCTCCATGTCGCCTGCCGTCATGTAGGTGTTGGTCATGCGCGGCATCGGCTGGTGGGCATAGCCTTCGCGCCGGCCGTTGCCGGTCGCCTTCATGCCCATCAGCCGGGCGTTCTGGCGATCCTGCATGTAGCCGACCAGTTTGCCGTCGTCGATCAGCACATTGCGGGCCGAAGGCGTACCTTCGTCATCGACTGTGAGCGAGCCGCGTCGCTCGGGCATGGTGCCGTCGTCAACGACGGTCACTCCCTTGGCGGCGACCTGCTGGCCGAGCAGGCCGGCGAAGGCCGAAGTCTTCTTGCGGTTGAAGTCGCCTTCCAGCCCATGGCCGACGGCCTCGTGCAGCATGACGCCCGGCCAGCCGCTCGACAGCACGATGTCGAAGGTGCCGGCCGGCGCCGGTATCGCCTCGAGATTGACCAGCGCTTGCCGGAGCGCCTCCCTGGCGGCGTGCTTCCAGCTGTCTTCGACCAGGAATTCGCCAAAGGCCTTGCGGCCACCCATACCGTAGGAGCCGCTCTCCTGGCGGTCGCCATTGCCGACCACGACAGAGACGTTGATGCGGACCAGCGGGCGGATATCGCGCACCACCTGGCCGTCGGCGCGCACGATCTCGACATGTTGCCAGGAGGCGGCAAGCGAGGCCGAAACCTGGCGCACGCGCGGATCCTCGGCGCGCAGCCAGGCGTCGATTTCCTGCAGCAGCTTTGCCTTGGCCTCGAAGGAAGGCGAGGGGATAGGGTTCTCCTCGCCATAGAGATGGCGGTTGGTGCGGGCGGGTGCGGCGGCAAGCGTGCCGGAATAACCACCCTTGACGGTTGAAACGGCGTCGGCCGCACGCAGCAGCGAGGCCTCGGAAAGATCGCTGGAATGCGCGTAACCGCTGGCTTCGCCGGCGACGGCACGCAGACCAAACCCCTGGTCGGTGTTGAAGTTGGCGGTCTTCAGCCGGCCGTTGTCGAACATCAGCGCTTCGCTCTCGCTGTATTCGAGAAACAGCTCGCCGTCGTCGGCGCCGCTGATGGTCTCAGCGACGATCTGCTTTATGCGATCGTCTGAAATGTCGAATTGGCCGATCAGGCTGTTCATGGCGCGTCCGTTCACAGGAGGAATGGGTCTTTGCCCCGATGTAGGCGCGAAGGCGCGTCGAGACAATCGTCCCGTCGCATTGCGAAGACAAATGCGCTCGCCGACAGGTCGGTCGACGTCACTTTTGGTGGATGAAGTCCTTGCGGTCGCTGGCCAACGAATCCCAGTTAGAAAGGTTTGCAGCAAGCACCAGCCTGTCAGGGCAGGGCGGCAAAACCGTCGGCGAACCCCTTGAGATCGACCGGGATGCCGATGCCTTCTTCCGGAGTCTGGAAAACGATGAAGGTGGCCGACGTGCCGGTCTTCAGCGTGTCGAGCAGCGGCTTTTCGAGAATGACCTCGGCATAGCAGCCGTCCTGGAAGCAGCGTACGAAATAGGCGCGGCCGATATCCTTGCCGTCGACATTGAGGCCGAGCCCGTTGGGCAAGAGTACGCCGAGCGGCGCCAGCACGCGCAGGATCTCCGCCTTGTTATCGGCGGTGCGCAGCACGACGACCGATAGCCCCATCTCCGGACGATCCTCGGCGACGACGTTCTGCATCATCACGCATTGTTCCGAGGTGGCGCCGGCTGGGGTGTCGCAGATGATCGACCACGCGCCATGCGTCGAGCGCACCGTGCCGCTCGGTTGCGCGGCGTTGGCCGTGCCGGACGAGCCGATACCAGACAGGGCGGCGAGAAAGATGACCTTCGCCCAGTTTCTCGAAAACCGAGAGTTTCTCGAAAGCCAAGGGGTCATGACGGCTCCATTGCGAATCACGGCACTTTAAGCCGCGCCAAAGCCAAGTAAAGGACGGGACAGCACCCGGTCTGCCCCGAAAAGGCCAATGCGGCGCTTTTCCCTGCCAATTTCGCCCGAATTGCGACGCCCGGCACGAGCGGTCCGCAGGAATGCTACCGTTGGCCCACCATAGGCGATTCGGGGCCTCCGCTGCTGCCTTCAAAGGCACTTCCGGGCTTGCGCGCAAAAATGCCGCACGGTTTCGCCCGCTCCTTTCTTGCGGAGGGAAAAAGAGTATGGTTTGAACCAGCTTGAGACTGTCGGGATTCCCGTCCCGGCATTGGCCGTTATTCTCGTGGGTACCGCAGCGAGAAACTGGGAGACGATGAGGGCGATGAGAAATTTCCTGGCAAGCGCCACGTTTCTAGCAAGTGCCAAGCTTCTAAGTGCTTGTGCCGCTATCACGTTTTTCGCCGGCACATCCGCCCGTGCCGACCAGCCCAAGGACTGGGAGACAACCTTCCAGGCACCGGCGACCGACATGATGCGGCAGATCGAGTGGTTCGGAAACTACACGATGTGGTTCATCGTCCCGATCACCATCCTGGTGCTGCTTCTCCTCGCCTATTGCATCGTGAGATTCCGCGCCAGTGCGAACCCGATCCCGTCCAAGACCAGCCACAACACGCTGATCGAGGTGATCTGGACTGTCGGCCCGGTCGTCGTTCTGCTCTGCCTCGCTATTCCCTCGTTCCAGCTGCTGACCGCGCAGTACACGCCGCCGGAAGAAGCAAAGCTGACCGTCAAGGCGACCGGCAACCAGTGGAACTGGGACTACGAATACCAGACCGAGAACACGCTCTCCTTCAATTCCGCGATCCTCCAGGACGGTGACCGCGCCGCCGCCGGCAAGGAGGACCGCAAGGAATATCCGCGCCTGCTGGCCGTCGACAACGAGATGGTGGTGCCGGTCAACACCATGACGCGCGTGCTTGTCACCGCGACCGACGTGATCCACTCCTTTGCCATGCCGTCGTTCGGCATCAAGATGGACGCAATTCCGGGCCGCACCAACGAGACCTGGTTCAAGGCGGAGAAGGAAGGCCTCTATTACGGCCAATGCTCGCAGCTCTGCGGCAAGGACCATGCCTTCATGCCGATCGCCATCCGCGTCGTCTCCGATGCGCAGTTCAAGACCTGGCTGGCGGCAGCCAAGACCGATCTGCCCGGCGCCAACAAGACGCTGATGGCCGAGGTCGACGGCCAAAACAAGGTAGCAGCCGCCGGCAACTGATGCCGCGGCCAGAAAAGATCAGGGAACGGAGCGGAACATGGCAGACGCTGCAGCTCACGACGGGCACGATCACAAGCCTTATCACGGCTGGGTGCGCTGGGTTTATTCGACCAACCACAAGGACATCGGTACGCTCTACCTGATCTTCGCGATCATGGCCGGTATCATCGGCGGTGCCTTGTCTGTCGCCATCCGCATGGAGTTGCAGGAGCCGGGCATCCAGATCTTCAGCGGTCTGGCGCAGATGGTCTACGGCATGAACGGTGACGCCGCGATCGACGGCGGCAAGAGCATGTACAATGCCTTCGCCACCGCGCACGCGCTGATCATGATCTTCTTCATGGTCATGCCGGCGCTGATCGGCGGTTTTGCCAACTGGATGGTGCCGATCATGATCGGCGCGCCAGACATGGCGTTCCCGCGCATGAACAACATCTCCTTCTGGCTGCTGCCGCCTGCTTTCATCCTGCTGCTCACCTCGATGTTCGTGCCGAGTGCGCCGGGTGCCTTCGGCGTCGGTGGCGGCTGGACGCTCTATCCGCCGCTGTCGACCTCGGGTCAGCCCGGACCCGCCATGGATCTGGCGATTCTGTCGATCCACATCGCCGGTGCGTCGTCGATCCTTGGCGCCATCAACTTCATCACCACCATCTTCAACATGCGCGCGCCCGGCATGACGCTGCACAAGATGCCGCTGTTTGCCTGGTCGGTGCTGATCACCGCCTTCCTGCTGCTGCTCTCGTTGCCGGTTCTGGCCGGCGGCATCACCATGCTGCTCACCGACCGCAATTTCGGCACGACCTTCTTTGCTCCCGATGGCGGCGGCGACCCAATTCTGTTCCAGCACCTTTTCTGGTTCTTCGGTCACCCGGAAGTCTACATCCTGATCCTGCCCGGCTTCGGCATCATCAGCCACGTCATATCGACTTTTTCGAAGAAGCCGGTGTTCGGTTATCTCGGCATGGCCTACGCCATGGTGGCGATCGGCGCCGTCGGCTTCATCGTCTGGGCGCACCACATGTACACGACCGGCCTGTCGCTCGACACGCAGCGCTATTTCGTCTTCGCCACCATGGTCATCGCGGTGCCGACGGGCGTGAAGATCTTCTCCTGGATCGCGACGATGTGGGGCGGGTCGATTTCGTTCAAGACGCCGATGCTGTGGGCGCTGGGCTTCATCTTCCTGTTCACCATCGGTGGCGTTACCGGCGTCCAGCTGGCCAATGCCGGCCTCGACCGCTCGCTGCATGACACCTATTTCGTCATTGCCCACTTCCACTATGTGCTGTCGCTCGGCGCGGTGTTCGCCATCTTCGCCGGTTGGTACTACTGGTTCCCGAAGATGACCGGCTACATGTACTCGCCGGTCATCGCCAACACGCACTTCTGGGTCACCTTCGTCGGCGTCAACTTGATCTTCTTCCCGCAGCATTTCCTCGGCCTCGCCGGCATGCCGCGCCGCACCATCGACTATCCGGACGCGTTTGCCGGCTGGAACTACGTGTCGTCCATCGGCTCTTATATCTCGGCCGTCGGCGTCCTGATCTTCCTCTATTGCGTGTTCGAGGCCTTCCAGAAGAAGCGGATCGCCGGCGCCAACCCGTGGGGCGAGGGTGCAACGACTCTCGAATGGCAGCTGCCTTCGCCGCCGCCTTTCCACCAGTGGGAACAGCTGCCGAAGATCAAGTAAGGCGGCTTCCCGCTCGAATACGAAACCGCCGGTTCGCCGGCGGTTTTGGCCAACGGAATAATGGACTTAAGTACGCATGGCCCTTGTCGACGACCCATTGATTGACGAAGCGGGCTTTCGCATGTCGGAAGCAACAGCGGGCGATTTCTTCGCCCTGCTGAAGCTGCGCGTCATGTCGCTGGTGGTGTTCACCGCCTTTGTCGGCATGGTCGCGGCGCCCGTGACCGTCAATCCGCTGCTGGCTGTGATCGCCATCCTGTCGATTGCCATTGGTGCTGGCGCCTCCGGGGCGCTGAATATGTGGTATGACGCCGACATCGATGCGGTGATGACCAGGACCGCCAGCCGTCAGGTTCCGTCCGGTCGCATCCAGGCGCATGAAGCGCTGAGCTTCGGTCTGGTGCTTTCGGTACTGTCGGTGATGACACTCGGCGTGCTGGTTAACTGGCTTGCAGCGACGCTGCTGGCCTTCACCATTTTCTTCTATGCCGTCGTCTACACGATGTGGCTGAAGCGCTGGACGCCGCAGAACATCGTCATTGGCGGGGCTGCCGGCGCCATCCCGCCGGTGATCGGCTGGGCCGCGGTGACCGGGACGGTCAGCCTGGAAAGCCTGATCCTGTTTCTGATCATCTTCCTGTGGACGCCGCCGCACTTCTGGGCGCTGGCGCTGTTCAAGTCCGAGGACTACGCCAAGGCCGGTATCCCGATGATGCCCAACGTCGCCGGACATGCTTCGACCCGTCGCCAGATCTTCGCTTACGCGCTGGTTCTGGCCCCTGTCGGTGTGCTGCCGTGGCTGCTTGGCTATACCACGCCGGTCTACGGCGTCGCCGCCGCGCTGCTTGGGCTGGGGTTTGTCTGGTACGCATGGAAAGTGCTTGCCATGGCCGACGACGACCGCGTCATGAAACCGGCCAAGGCCTTGTTCGCCTATTCGCTGCTTTATCTCTTCGCCATCTTCGCTGCCTATCTGGCCGACAGCGTTGTCGAACGCGCGCTTGCCATGGGCGGAGCATGACCATGATCGAAGAAAAGCTCGAACTGGTCACGCTGACCGAGCGGCAGAGGAAAGCCAGACGCAACCGTTCGGTCGCCATCGGTGTAGCGCTGGCCGTCCTGGTCGTCATTTTCTACATCGCGACGATCGTGAAGTTCGGCCACAATCTGTCAGGCACGATGTGATGAGCGTCGAGACGCCCAAAAGACCGGCCGGGAAGAGCGGCAACCTCGTCGTCGCGGCCGTCTGCCTTGCCTTCTTTACCGGCATGATCGGCATGGCCTATGCCGCGGTGCCGCTCTACAAGATGTTCTGCCAGGCGACGGGCTATGGCGGCACGACGCAGCGTGCCGAGAAACAGTATGCCGGCCGCGTGCTCGACCGTGAGATCACCGTCCGCTTCGATGCCAACATCGCCGGCGTGCCGTGGGACTTCCAGCCGGTCCAGCGCTCGGTGACCATGAAGATCGGCGAGACGGTGCAGGCGCACTACAAGGCCACCAACAAGTTCGATCGCCCCGTGACCGGCCGCGCCACCTTCAATGTGCAGCCGGAACTGGCGGGACCCTACTTCAACAAGGTCGAGTGCTTCTGCTTCACCGACACGACGCTGAAGCCCGGCGAGACCCTGGACATGCCGGTCCTGTTCTACGTGGATCCTGACATCGTCAACGTGTCAGAACTGAAGGACGTGAAGACGATCACTCTGTCCTATACGATGTTCCCGGTCGAGAAGACCAAGCCGGTAGCGTCGTCGGAGCCGGTTCAAGGCAAGAGCAAAACAATTTCGAATACCGAAGCAAATCTCGGGGGTTGATATGGCAGACGCGCACGCAAAACCACAGCATGACTATCATCTCGTCGACCCGAGTCCGTGGCCTTTCCTGGGATCGGTAGGAGCGCTCGTCACCGCCTTTGGCGGCGTCTGCCTGATGCAATATCTGAAGGGCGGCAGCTTCCCGATTTTCGGCCTCAACATCGCCAATCCGTGGCTGTTCTTCATCGGCATCGTGATCGTCCTCTACACCATGTTCGCCTGGTGGTCGGACACGATCAAGGAAGCGCATGAGGGCCATCACACGCGCGTCGTGTCGCTCCATCTGCGCTACGGCATGATCATGTTCATCGCCTCGGAGGTGATGTTCTTCGTTGCCTGGTTCTGGGCCTATTTCGACGCCAGCCTTTTCGCCGGCGAAGCCCAGCAATACGCCCGCACCGCGTTTACCGGCGGCGTCTGGCCGCCGAAGGGCATGGAGGTTCTCGATCCCTTCCATTTGCCGCTCTACAACACCGTCATCCTGCTCCTGTCAGGCACCACGGTAACCTGGGCGCACCACTCGCTCATTCATGGCGATCGCAAGGGACTGATCAACGGTCTGGTGCTGACCGTCGGCCTCGGCATGCTGTTCACCATGGTGCAGGCGTATGAGTACATGCACGCTCCCTTCGCCTTCAAGGATTCCATTTACGGCGCCACCTTCTTCATGGCGACCGGCTTCCACGGCTTCCATGTCATCATCGGCACCATCTTCTTGGCGGTCTGCCTGATCCGGGCGATAAAGGGTGATTTCACGCCCAAGCAGCATTTCGGCTTCGAGGCCGCAGCCTGGTACTGGCATTTCGTCGACGTGGTCTGGCTGTTCCTGTTCGCATCGATCTACGTCTGGGGATCGGTCGGCGCGGTGGTCGAAGCCCACTGATTCCCAATTGAGGGTTCGATTTCAAGAAGGCGGCCGCGGCGACGTGGCCGCCTTCTTCTTTTCGGCGCAATGATCGCCGATCGATGGACCATACGGCCGACAATTCCCTGTGCCATTTGCGCATTCGCGGTCATGATGTTGCCGAGCTGCTTCAATTGGTCGACTGGACCGACGGCTGCATTACGATTACGGATTCCGACATGAATGAAATCTGGGCAATGGTGGCCGATGGGACACCGATCGAGATCGAGCGGTAAGCAATGAGCGACGACGCTTCCATGGGCAAAGATAGGGCCATCTGGCCCCCGATCGACCCGATTTCGGCCGGCCTGCATGGCCGCTGTCCACGCTGCGGCGAAGGGCGGCTCTTCTCCGGTTTCCTCACCGTCGGCAAGCGCTGCGTCAATTGCGGCCTCGACTATTCCTACGCCGATGCCGGCGATGGGCCGGCGGTCTTCGTCATCCTGATCATCGGTTTCATCATTGTCGGGCTGGCGCTCTGGGTTGAAGTCACGCTGAGCCCGCCGCTGTGGCTGCATCTGCTGGTCTGGATTCCGCTGGCGGTCGTGCTGTGCCTGACGGCGCTGCGGCTGATCAAAGGCGTGCTGCTCACGCTGCAATACCGCAACAAGGCGGCCGAGGGCCGGCTGGATCGCGGCGAATGAGCGAGGCGTTCGTCAAAGCCAGCGGCCGCTCGCGGCCGGGATCGGCATTGCTGCTTGGCCTTGGCCTGGTGCTGTTGCTGATCTTGCTGGCGCTCGGCACCTGGCAGGTCCAGCGCCTGCACTGGAAGGAAGATCTTCTCCAGACCATCGACCAACGCACCCATTCAGAACCGCGGCCGCTGGCCGAAATCGAGAAGGAATTCGCCGCCACCGGGGACGTCGACTATACGCCAGTCACCGTCACCGGCATGTTCCTGCACCAGGGCGAACGGCATTTCTACGCGACCTGGGACGGTGAAGCCGGCTTCAATATCTATACGCCGCTTGCCCTGGACGATGGCCGCTTTGTCCTGATCAATCGCGGTTTCGTGCCCTACGATCTCAAGGATGCCGCCAAGCGCGCCAAGGGACAGGTGACGGGCAGGGTCACGATCACGGGACTTGCCCGCAACCCACTGCCGGCAAAGCCGTCGATGATGCTTCCCGACAATGACGCGGCGAAGAACATCTTCTACTGGAAGGATCGTGACGCGATGGCGGCGAGCGCCGGGCTGCCGGCGGGCGCCGCACTGGTGCCGATCTTCATCGATGCCGACAAGACGCCAAATCCGGGCGGATTGCCGGTCGGCGGCGTCACCATCATCGACCTGCCGAACAGCCATCTGCAATATGCGATGACCTGGTATGGGCTCGCCGCGGCGCTCGCCGCCGTGCTCATCCTACGGCTTCGCCGTTCCGCGAAAGAGGAATGAACGCGACCGACGGCCCCCCTCTCTACCGATGCCCTTGACAGGGCAGGGGTAGGCACCTCATTTCGGCTCTGATCAACCGGCCCGGATTCATGCTTCAAACAACGACCAAACCGCCCCTGACGATCCGGCTCTGCCAGCCGCGCGGCTTTTGCGCCGGCGTCGACCGGGCCATCCAGATTGTCGTACTGGCGCTGAAGAAGTATGGCGCGCCGGTCTATGTCCGCCACGAGATCGTGCACAACCGCTACGTCGTCGAGGGGCTGCAAAGCCTTGGCGCCGTCTTCATCGAGGAGCTCTCCGAGATCCCGGCCGAACACCGCCAGAGCCCGGTCGTGTTCTCGGCGCATGGCGTGCCGAAGTCGGTGCCGGCTGATGCCAAGGCGCGCAATCTGTTCTATCTGGATGCCACCTGCCCACTGGTGTCGAAGGTTCACAAGCAGGCGATGCGCCATCAGCGGCTCGGCCGCCATGTGCTCCTGATCGGCCATGCCGGACATCCCGAGGTGATCGGCACCATGGGCCAGTTGCCGGACGGCGCGGTGACGCTGATCGAGACTGAAGCCGACGCCGCAAAGCTCGCGCCTGCCGATCCGCAGGCGCTCGGTTTCGTTACCCAGACCACGCTGTCGGTCGAGGACACCGCCGGCATCATCCGCGCCTTGCAGGATCGCTTTCCAGCCCTGCAGGCTCCGGCGGCGGAATCGATCTGCTATGCCACCACCAATCGCCAAGAAGCGGTCAAGGAGACCGCTGCCGGCGCCGATCTCTATCTGATCGTCGGCGCGCCCAATTCCTCCAATTCGCGGCGTCTTGTCGAAGTGGCGGAACGTGCCGGCGCCTCGATGTCGCTTCTCGTGCAGCGCGCCGCCGAGATTCCGTGGAATGACATCGCCAACATTTCGACGCTCGGCCTATCGGCTGGCGCGTCGGCGCCAGAAATCATCGTCGACGAGATCATCGACGCGTTCCGGCAACGCTTCGATGTCACGATCGACCTGGCGATCACGGCCACGGAAACGGAGGATTTTCCGGTCATGCGGGTGCTGCGCGATGTCGAACTGACGCGGGCCGACATGGCCTTCGTCAATGGAGCCGCGTAAGGCAGATGGCGGTCTACACCGACGTTGCGGAAGGCGAACTCGGCGCGTTCCTGAAGCACTATCCGGTCGGCGATCTCCTGTCCTACAAAGGTATCGCCGAAGGTACCGAAAACTCCAACTTCCTCCTGCACACCTCCAGCGGCTCCTACATCCTGACGCTTTACGAAAAGCGGGTCGAGAAGGCGGATCTGCCGTTTTTTCTCGGCCTGATGGGCCATCTCGCAAAAAAGGGCGTTTCCTGCCCGCTGCCGGTGACTGCGGATGACGGCAGCGTCATCGGCACCCTCGCCGGCCGGCCAGCGGTCATCATCACCTTCCTCGAAGGGCTTTCGCTGCGGCGGCCGACATCGGCGCATTGCGCCGAGGTCGGCAAGGCGTTGGCGCAGTTGCATCTGGCTGGTGCCGACTTTTCGATGACCCGTCCGAATGCACTGGCCATCGACGGCTGGCGCAAGCTCTGGAACGCATCCCGTGACCGCGCCGATGAAGTCGAGCCAGGCCTTGCGGCCGAGGTCGATGCCGACTTCGCCGATTTCGAGCGAAATTGGCCGAAAGATCTGCCGCAAGGCATCATCCATGCCGATCTTTTCCCGGACAACGTTTTCTTCCTCGGCGAAAAGCTCTCCGGCCTGATCGATTTCTATTTCGCCTGCAACGACCTCTATGCCTATGACGTCGCCACCTGCCTCAATGCCTGGTGCTTCGAGAAGGATTTTTCCTTCAACCTCACAAAGGGCAGGGCGTTGCTTGCGGGCTATCAGAGCGTGCGTCCCTTGAGCGACCAGGAAAAGCTGGCTCTGCCGTTGCTGGCGCGCGGTTCGGCGCTGCGCTTCATGGTGACCCGGCTGTACGACTGGCTAACCGTGCCCGATGGCGGGCTGGTGATGAAGCGCGATCCGACCGAGTATATCCGCAGGATGCGGTTTCATCGGGCGATCAGATCTCCTTCGGAATATGGATTGGCCGAATATGGGGTATCATGAGCAAACAGGTTGAAATTTTCACCGACGGCGCCTGTTCGGGCAACCCCGGCCCCGGCGGCTGGGGCGCGATCCTTCGCTTCAACGGCACCACCAAGGAGCTTTCCGGCGGCGAGGCCGAGACGACCAACAACCGCATGGAACTTCTCGCTGCCATCTCGGCGCTGAACGCGCTGAAGGAACCTTGCGCGGTCGAGCTTCACACCGACAGCAAATATGTCATGGACGGCATCTCCAAGTGGATCCACGGCTGGAAAAAGAACGGCTGGAAGACCGCCGACAAGAAGCCTGTGAAGAACGGTGAGCTCTGGCAGGCGCTCGATGAAGCCAACCGGCGCCACAAGGTCACCTGGAACTGGGTCAGGGGCCATGCCGGCCATATCGAAAACGAGCGTGCCGACGAACTCGCGCGCGAAGGCATGGCGCCATTCAAGAAAAGTCCGTTCAAGCCTGTGGCAGCGCCAGAGCCGGCTGCGCAGGCAAAACAGCCGGCTGTCGCAAAGGTGCGGCGCTCAACCCAGAGCTATTGAATTCCTGGAGCGGGGCGGCAGTTCACCGTCTCCGTGAAACGGTGAACTGCTCTATCGTATCAGCAGCGCTGTGCCCCAAAGACCGAGCGCAAACACCGTGTGCGATACCAAATTGAGGGCCCGGATTTGCATCGGATTGGGTCGCTTCGATGCGGCCCAGCCAGCGCCCATCCCGGGCGCCAGCAGGAACCAGCCGGCACCGACGGTGACGATGCCGAGGATGAAGGCCGGCAGGAAGGTCGGCGCGGCAAGCCAGCCTCCTCCGGCCAGCACCACCAGGATGACGCCGTAGACGATGCCGACAAGATAATGAAAGGCCCAGCCCAGCGTCTGTTCATGCGCGTAGGGCGCTGCATTGCCGATATCGTCGTGGAAGACCTTGTCGCGGAGGTGCCAGACCCATCGCCCGGCCGGCCCCCAGTTCGGCCGTGGCTGGCCGAACGCCTTGTGCAGGAAGACGGCCCAGAGATCCATCAGCACGGTGGCGCCGATGCCAATCGCGATGCCACGCCAGAAGATCTCAAACATCGCTAGGGTCCCCCAGTGGCAGTCCCTGGAATACAGGCGCGATCGCCGCCCTGAAGTTCAGAGCTGCCCCAGAATATGAGCCGCGCCGGACTCGTCGACACCGGGCTTGGTCTCGACATTAAGCGCGGTCACCTTGCCGTCGTCGACGATCATTGAGAAGCGCCTTGAGCGCAGCCCCATGTCGTTGCTGATGTAGTCGAGGCCGGTCGCCTTGGCAAAATCGCCACTGCCGTCGGCGAGGAAAAGGATCTTGCCCTCACTGCCAGTGAAGTGCGCCCAGGCACCCATGACGTGGACGTCGTTGACCGAAACGACGGCGATTGTGTCGACGCCGCGCGCCAGGATGGCGTCATGGTTCTCGATATAGCCGGGCAAATGGTTGTTGCTGCAGGTCGGCGTGAAGGCGCCGGGAACCCCAAACAGCACGACTTTCTTGCCGGAGAAGATCTCGGCCCCGGTGATCGACTTCGCGCCATCGGCGGTCATCGTCTTGAAGGTCACGTCGGGCAGCTTGTCGCCAACGGAAATGGTCATGAATTCCTCGCTTGGGAAAATCGGGAAGGACGGGTCTTTGCGTAGCGAACTCAACGGCGTCCCGCAACCGTTTGGAGACGCTGGATCAAGGGAAAGGCAGAAGCCCTTCGACCGCACCCACCGAACTCGTCAGCGTGTAGTGAAGCCCACCATCCGTGGGCGTCGCCGACGGGCGATCGAGGATCGGCACGGTGAAGATCAGCTTGCCGTCCTTTTCGCTGCGGGCAGGGGCGCCGAACATGTAATCCCGTTCGCCGGCAACGAAGAAATCCGCCGCCTCGGGATCGCCGGGAAGACTCGCCTCGACAATCAGCGTTTCGTGGTCGCCCGGCAGGACTTTGATGCCGAAATCGGACCTGGCGGGCGCCGGCAATGCCGCAAAACTTGCCTTCACCAGCGCCGCGTCCTCGGCATTGTCCGGGTCGGAGGCAGGATCAACGGTCAGCCGCGTCTGCACCGGGACGCAGATCGTTTCGCAAATGCCGAGAAAGATGTCGGCATCGATCACCGCCGGCTGGTTCGGCGTGGCCAGTGTGAATGTCACTGGCAGCGAAACCGGATGGTTGTAGCCTGCCCATTTGCCATAGCCGTCGTCGTGGCGCTGGGGAGCAGGAAACGACAGAGCGGCGTCGGCGATGTTGGTGCTGGCTGAGATGTCGAGTTGCGGCGGCACGCCCGCATCTCCCGGATCGCGCCAGTAGGTTTTCCAGCCGGGCTTGAGCGCTATGTCGAGAACGCCCTGGATGCGGCCGGCGTCGTCGGGTTGGCCTGATGTCACCAGCCGGACCTTGCCGCCTTCGCTGTTGTACCAGGCGGATGAAGAGGCGGCGGCGGGAAGTGCGGTTGCCAATCCGATGGCGGCGCCGAGCAGCAGGATTTTCAAGCTTCGCATGGCGGTGATTTGATCGTCCGTTCGTGGCCGCGCAATGATTTCATGGTGTTGCCAGTATCATATTTGCGTGACCTCGAGGGGAGAATGCTCGGCCCCGCCGCATGGGCTTTGGTCGAATCCCGCACAGTGCATCTTTTCGGCGCTTTGGAAACGCGTTACGCTGCCTTTCATGGACTTGTTGCGCCACAAGAAGACGGTCGCGAGCCGCGGCTTTCTCGACGATCAGTTCCTGATTGCCATGCCCGGCATGAAGGACGACCGTTTCACGCGCTCGGTCATCTATATCTGCGCGCACTCAGATGAAGGCGCCATGGGGCTGATCATCAACCAGACGCAGCAGATGTTGTTTCCGGATCTGCTCGTGCAACTGGGCATCATGAACGAACACGAGGCGATCCGCCTGCCGGCGCAAGCCCGTGACTTCGTCGTGCGCAATGGCGGGCCCGTGGATCGCAGTCGCGGCTTTGTCCTGCATTCGGGCGACTACCGGGTGGAATCCTCGCTGACCGTTTCGGACGACATCTGCCTGACCGCGACCGTCGACATATTGCGCGCCATATCGTCCGGGCGCGGTCCTCGTCACGCGCTGATGGCGCTCGGCTATTCCGGCTGGGGCGCCGGCCAACTGGAGACCGAGATCGCCGAGAATGGTTGGCTGACTTGCCCGGCCAATGCCGAGCTTCTGTTCGACACCGACATCGAGCGCAAATACGACCGGATTCTCGCTGCGATCGGCATCGATCTCGCCCATCTCAGCCTCGCCGCCGGACACGCCTAAGCTTCTCACGCTTGCGTCAGCGGATACTGCTCCTTGAGCGTCTTCAGCACCTGGTCGCCTGGCATTGGCGCGCCGAACATGAAGCTCTGCACGTATTCGCAGCCCATCTGGCGCAATTCCAGCGCATCGCTGTCGTCCGAAATGCCTTCGGCGACGACAGACAGGCCGAGTTCATGCGCCATGTTGACCATCGATTTGAGCAGCACCGCGCGCTTGGGTGTCTTGTCGTCGACGAAGCTCTTGTCGATCTTGATGGTGTCGAAAGGGAAACGCGTCAGATAGGCCAATGAGGAATAGCCGGTACCGAAATCGTCCAGAGACAGGCCGATGCCGAGCTGCTTCAGCTTGGTCAGAACATGGGCCGTCTGCTCGGGATTGTCCATGACGAGCGATTCGGTGAGCTCAAGCCGGAAGCAGCGCGGCTTCAGGTTTGCGCGGGCGATCACGGAGCGGACGTCGCTGACCAGGTCGCGGCGGATCAACTGGCGGCTGGACAGGTTGACCGAGACCGACAGCGGCGCGTCGCCGATCTGCTTTTGCCAGCTGGCGAGGTCTTCCGCCGCCTGCTGCATGGCGAACAGGCCGAGTTGCACGATCAACCCGCAGCTCTCGGCGACCGGGATGAAATCCGCCGGTGGGATCATGCCGCGGCGCGGATGGTCCCAGCGCAGCAGGGCTTCGAAGCCTGCGACGCTGCCATCCTCCAGCCGCACGATCGGCTGGTAGGCGAGCGTGAACTCGCGCCGCTCGATGGCGCGGCGCAGGTCGGATTCGAACTGCAGCCGATCGGTGCCGACGGTGCGGAAGGCTGGCCGGAACGGCTCGATCCTGTCGCCGCCGAAGCGCTTGGCCTGATGCATGGCCAACTCGGCATCCTTGACCATGTCCTCGGCCGACATTTGCGGCGAGTTCCAGGTGATCAGTCCGATCGAGGCCGTCAGCACGATCTCGCGTTTGGCGAAGGTGATCGGATTGTTGATGGCATGCTTGATGGCGTCCGCGACTGCGGCGATGCGGGCGGGATCCTGTTCGGAAAGCAGCATCAGCGCGAACTGGTCGCCGGCAAAGCGCGACAGCGAATCCTTCGGCTTCAAGAGCCGGTGGAGGCGGCGCGCGATGGTCAAAAGGATGGTGTCGCCGGCAGAAATGCCGAGCCCGTCATTGACCTGCTTGAAACGGTCGATGTCGATGACGAAAACGGTCGGGCGCACCTTCTCTTCGGTGCGGGCGATCGAGATGATCGCTTCCAGCCGGTTCATCAGCAATTCGCGGTTCGGCAGGCCGGTCAGATTGTCGTGCACGGCATCGTGCAGCAGCCTTTCCTCGGATTTCTTCTGCTCGGTGACGTCGACCATGGTGCCGACGCAGCGGATGACTTCGCCGTCCGACCCGATCACCGGACGCGCGCGGAGCGAGAACCAATGATAATGGCCGTCGGCGCCGCGCAGTCGGAAGTTCTGTGACACCCGGCCGCGCCGGTGTTCGAGCACCACGTCGAGCGTGGTGCGGAACGTGTCGCGGTCGTCGGCATGCAGCACCGGCAGCCAGTTGCGTGCGGCGCCACCGAGGCTGTTGGGCGCCAGGCCGAGTTGGATGCTGACATCGGGCCTGGTGACGACGCGGTCGCGCAGCACGTCCCAATCCCAAACCGTGTCGCCCGATCCGGCCACCGCCAGCGCCTGCCGTTCGAGATCGGAGAACAGGCCCTGATGCAGCGCGCCGCCGGCAAAGGCATGCTGCATGACGGTGAAGCCGATCAACAGGATGATCAGGATCAGCCCGCCGCCCAAGGCCGGCTGGGCGATATCGTTGTCGAGCATGCCGGTGATCGCCATCCACGATCCGCACAGCCACAACAACACCATGACCCAACTGGGCACCAGCATGATGGCGCGGTCGTAGCCGCGTATGCCGAGGAAGATGATCAGGCCGAGCCCGGTCAGCGCGGTGGCGGCGAAGGACAGCCTGGCGATGCCGGCGGCGACCGCCGGGTCGACGATGGCGACGCCGGCGATCAGCAACAGTCCGAGGATCCAGACCAGTGCGCCGTAGCTGAAATGGCCGTGCCATCGGTTGAGGTTGAGGTAGGCGAACAGGAACACCACGAAGGTTCCGGCCAGCGCCACCTCCGTTCCCGCCCGCCACATCTGCTCGTTGCCGGGTGATATCTCGATGATCTTGTTGAGGAAGCCGAAATCGACGCAGATATAGGCCAGCACCGCCCAGGCAAGTGCCGCGGTCGCCGGGAACATCGAGGTTCCCTTGACCACGAACAGGATGGTCAGGAACAGCGCCAGCAGGCCGGCAATGCCGATGACGATGCCGCGAAACAGCGTGTAGGAATTGACCGAGTCCTTGTAGGATTCCGGATCCCAGAGATAGACCTGCGGCAGCTTCGGCGAGGCCAGCTCGGCGATGAAGGTAATGACCGTGCCTGGGTTCAGCGTCACCCGGAACACGTCGGCGTCGGGGCTGGTCTGGCGGTCGAGCGCGAAGCCTTCGCTGGGCGTGATGGCGGCGATGCGGGTCGAGCCGAGATCCGGCCAGAAGATGCCGGAATTCACCAGGCGGAAATGCGGTGCGACGATCAGCCTGTCGAGCTGCTGGTCGGTGGTGTTGGCCAGCGCGAACACCGCCCAGTCGCCGGTCGAACGCGCGTCATTGGCCTCGACCTCGATGCGCCGCACGATGCCGTCCGGACCCGGAGCAGTCGACACCTGGAAATTCTCGCCCTGGTTCCGGTAGATCTCGACGGCACCGGAAAGGTCGAGCGCGACGTCGTCGCGGGCAATCTTGATCGGCTCGACTGCGAAGGCAGAGTTCGCCGCGCACAGCGTCAGCATTGTCGCGAGGACAAAGGCGAACAGCAGCCCGTTTCGCAGGAAATTCGTCAAAAAAATCAGTCCTTCGTTCCAACGCACGGCGGATCGTCCGCGATCCGGGCATAGAGGTAGTGGTCCTGCCAGATGCCGTTGATCCTGAGATAGGATCGCAGAAGTCCTTCGCGCCGGAATCCGGCTTTTTCAAGCACGCGGATCGACCTGATATTGTCGGGAATACAGGCCGCTTCGATCCGGTGCAACCTCAGCGTATCGAAGGCGAAGCGGGTCACCACCTTGACCGCATCGGTCATCAGACCGCGGCCGCCAAAGCGTTCGCCGATCCAGTAGCCGACATGGCCGCTTTGCGAGACGCCATGGCGTATGTTGCCGAGCGTGATGCCGCCCGCCAGTTTGCCACTGCTCCCTTCGAAGATGAAGAAGGCGATGGCCGTCCCCTGCGCATAGTCTTCGCGGTAGCGGCTGATGCGAAGCCGCCACGCATTGCGGTCGAGTTCGTCGGGAGTCCAGCGCGGCTCCCAAGGTTCCAGGAAGGCGCGGCTTTCACCGCGCACCGCCGCCCACTCGCGGTAATCATTGGTGAATGGCACGCGCAGTGTGACGCGGTCGCCTTTCAGCGCCGGCAGGTCACGGCGGAAGAAAGGGAGCGCGAACATGGCGCTTTGAGGGGCTTAGACGGCGAGCTTGCGGGCCGTGGTCTGCGTGCCTGCGAGCGATTCGAGGATCGTCTCGTATGGCGCCAGTGTGCCCACGGGCCCGACAGCGGTAAGCGTCGGCTTGGTCGAGAACAATCGCGACGACAGATCGGTCAGCCGCTCGATCGTCAGCGCCGCCAGCCGTTCCATCAATTCCTCCTTGGCGATCGGCCGGCCGAACAGAAGCAGTTGCCGTGCGATCTGCGAAGCCCGGCTGGCCGGGCTTTCGGCGGACATGATCAGCCCGGCGCGATATTGGGCACGCGCACGGTCGAGTTCTTCCTGCAGGATGTTCTCGCCGGCCTTCTGCAGTTCGTCGATGATGACAGGGACCAGTTCGGCGATATCGCTCTGGCCGGTGGCAGCATGGACGCCGAAGACGCCTGTGTCGGAAAAGCCCCAATGGAAGGCATAGACCGAATAGCACAGGCCGCGTTTTTCGCGGACCTCCTGGAACAGGCGCGACGACATGCCGCCGCCGAGGATCATCGACAGCACCTGCGAGGCATAGAAGTCGCGCACATGATAGGCGCGGCCTTCAAACCCAAGCACGATCTGCGCGTCCATCAAGTCGCGGTCCTCGCGGAAATCGCCGCCGATATATTGCGCATATTGGGGGATGGTGCTGTCGGCCTTGCTGCGGAAGCCGCCGAGCTGCTTTTCGACCTCGCGTACGAACTTGTCGTGCTTGATGTCGCCGGCAGCGACAATCACCATGCGTTCGGCGCCATATTGCCTTTCGATGAAATCGTGCAACTGCCTTGAGGTGAAGGATTTGACGGTTTCCGGCGTGCCCAGGATCGAGCGTCCGATCGTCTGGTGGCGAAACGCCGTCTCCGTGAAACGGTCGAAGACGATGTCGTCGGGCGTGTCGTGCGCGGCGCCGATCTCCTGCAGGATCACATGCTGCTCGCGTTCGAGTTCCTGTGGGTCGAATTCGGACTCCTGCAGGATGTCGGCAAGAATGTCGACGGCCAGCGGCACATCGTCGGAGAGCACCCTGGCATAGTAGGAGGTGGTTTCGACGCTGGTGGCGGCGTTGATCTCACCGCCGACGTCCTCGATCTCCGAGGCTATTTCGAAGGCGCTTCGCCTATTGGTACCCTTGAACGCCATATGTTCGAGCAGATGGGCCATGCCATGCTCGTTGTCACGTTCATTGCGAGCACCCGACTTGACCCAGGCTCCAAGGGCAACCGATTCGATACTTTGAAGGGTTTCGGTGGCGACTGTCAGGCCGTTCGACAGACGGCTTACCTCAACACCCATATGGCTACTACTCCCTAACGCGCCGCCCGCGCGCGGCGGCCGACGTAATCTTCCACCATTTTCAGGTCGGATGGAAGTACCGTGTATTTTTCCTCGGATGTCATCAACCCACCTAGCCATGCGGGCAGTGTGGGCGACACGCCGCTGGCGGCTTCGACGGCGGCCGGAAACTTTGCCGGGTGGGCGGTGCCCAGTACCACCATCGGCACGGCGCCTGACGCCTTGCCCGCCGCGACATGCACGGCTGCCGCGGTGTGCGGATCGAGCAGGTAGTTGCTGGCCGCGAGCGTCGAGCGGATGGTGGCGGCGACTTCGTCCATATCAGCCCGGCCTGCATCGAATTCGGACCGCATCCCGGCGATTTGCTGGGTTTCGATGGTGAAAGCGCCGGACTGCTTCAGGCCGTCCATGTAGCGCCGCACCGTCGCGGCGTTACGGCCTGAGGCCTCGAACAGCAAGCGTTCGAAATTGGACGACACCTGGATGTCCATCGACGGCGACGTGGTCGCAAAGACGCCTTTGGTGCGATATTCGCCGGTCGCGAAGGTCCGCGCCAGGATGTCGTTGTCGTTGGTGGCGATGACCAGCCGTTCGATCGGCAAGCCCATCTTTTTGGCTGCGTAGCCAGCGAAGATATCCCCGAAATTGCCGGTCGGCACCGTGAAGGAGACCGGCCTGTCCGGCGCGCCGAGCGACAGCGCCGAGGAAAAATAATAGACGATCTGGGCCATGATACGGGCCCAGTTGATCGAATTGACGCCGGAAAGCGCAACCCGGTCGCGAAAGCCGTGATCGTTGAACATGTCCTTGAGCAGGCCTTGGCAATCGTCGAAATTGCCTTCGATCGCCAGCGCGTGGACGTTCTCAGCCGTCGATGTCGTCATCTGCCGCTGCTGCACCGGCGAGACGCGGCCGTGCGGGAAAAGGATGAAGATGTCGGTGCGGCTGCGCCCGGCAAACGCATCGATTGCCGCCCCACCGGTATCGCCCGAGGTGGCACCGACGATGGTGGCGTGCTGATCGCGTTCGGTAAGCACGTGGTCCATCAGCCGGGCCAGAAGCTGCATCGCCACGTCCTTGAAGGCAAGCGTCGGCCCGTGGAAGAGCTCCAGGATGAAGGTGTTGGGGCCGGTTTGCACCAGCGGGCAGACGGCCTCGTGGCGGAAGGTGGCGTAGGCTTCGCGCACCAGCCGTTCGAAGACCGATGCCGGGATCTCGTCGCCGAGAAACGGCGACAGCACGCGGATGGCAAGATCAGGATAGGCAAGGCCGCGCATGGCTCGGATCTCGGCCGCGGAAAACCGCGGCCACTCGCGCGGCACATAGAGCCCGCCGTCGCGCGCCAGGCCAGCCAGCACGGCGTCGGAAAATCCAAGAACGGGGGCTTCGCCTCGGGTACTCACATATTGCATGTCACAAATCCGTTACTGCTTGGCTTTTCCGTCCACTGCAAGGTGGTTAATTTCTGCGCTGGCTCAGTCGCATTTTTGCCGCGCGGTTGATATACGTCACCAGCTTTGCGAGAGGGAAGTGCAGTTTCATGGTGTTTCGTACATTTAGTGGTCGCTTTTTGGCGGGTCTTGCGCTCACCGGCTTTATGCTTGCCGCCGCCGGGTGCCAATCGGGCGACAATGGCATTCTGAACCTCGGCTTTGGCAAGAAGGACCCGACGGCGCCACCGCCGCCGCAGGATCCCAAAGTACTGGCCAGCCAGTTGCAAGCCTATTGTCCCAGAGTGACGGTGCGTGACGGCACGGCCTTCTTCAACACCTATTCCAAGGACGTCCAGAAGCCCAGGCCCAAGCTCAAGAAGACGGGCGACGCCGCGCAGGATGCCGCCGCCCAAGCAGAGGCCGACGCCGCCGCTGCTGCTCCGCCCGACGAGTCTGCGAACATCGTCTACCAGGCATCGGTCAGTGACGTGACACGCGACTGCAGCCGTGCCAACGGCCAACTGACGATGAAGATCGCGGTCGCCGGCAAAATTGTGCCGGGGCCGAAGTTCTCGCCCGGCAACATCACCATGCCAATCCGCATCGCCGTGATGCACGGTGCCGAGGTCCTCTATTCGCAGATCCACCAATATCAGGTCCAGGTTACCGATCCCTCGGTCGCAACCCAGTTCGTCTTCACCGATTCCAATGTTGTCGTACCCGAACCGACGGCGCAGGACTATCAGGTCTTTGCCGGCTATGATGAAAACGCGCCGAAGGCGACGACGGACAAGCTGAAGAAGACCCGCAGGAAGAAAGCTGTCGCGACGAACTAAGTCTCGGCATTTGGATGAAGCGTGCGTCGCGGCTCACGCTTTTCAGGCATCCGCCGACCACTCCGACAGCGCTGCGATCACGCTTTTCAGCTCTGCCCAGCGGCGTATCACCGTCTCGGCTCCGGCCTCGGTCAGCGCGTCGGCATGGCCGGGATAGCTGTGGGCGGCGCCGGTGAAGCCGATCACCCGCATGCCGGCCGTCCTGGCGCCATGGACGCCGTGCACGGAATCCTCGATGACGAACGTGTTCGCCGGGTTTGCGTTGAGTTTCTCCGCCGCAAACAGGAACACGTCTGGGGCAGGCTTGGTTTTTCCGGTCGGTGTTTCCATCGCGGAAAAAATGCGGTCCTTGAAGAAGGGCATCAGGTGAACCTTCTCCAGCATGAATTCGATGCGCTCGGAGCGCGAATTCGAGCAGACGCAGTGCGGCGCGGTGACCGCGGCGACTGCCTCGCGCGCGCCATCGATGGCACGTACGTCGCTGCGCAATTTGCGGTCGACCAGTTCTTCGGCGCGGTCGATCAACGATACCTGGAACGGGATGCTGGACTTCTCCTCGACCCGTATCATGATGTCCTTGAACGTCAGACCAGCGTAGGTCTCGGCGAGTTCTTCCGCAGAGATTTCGTACCCGGCTAAGGTCAGCAGCTCCGCCTCGACGCGGGCGGCAATGATTTCGGAATCGACGAGCACGCCGTCGCAATCGAAGATGACAAGGTCTGGCTGGGGCATGGTGATCCGGACAATGGGAGTATGAAGGGCCTCGGGAGGTGAGGCGGCGCGGCATACACCAACAGGGCCACCTTCGCAAACTCGGCAGTCTTCACCGAATATTTACGCTGATCGGTAACCATAACAGAGAGTAAAACAGTAACGCGTGCCCTGGGTGTCAGAATGTCTGCCGTGCGTCTTCTCGACGAGCTATCCCACGCTCCCCTGCAATCCGAATGGCTGGACACGATCCTCAAGGGCGACTGCGTCGCCGCGCTCGACCGGCTGCCCGAAAAGTCGATCGACGTCATCTTCGCCGATCCGCCCTACAATCTGCAGCTCGACGGCGATCTGCACCGCCCTGATCAGTCGAAGGTCGACGCGGTCGATGACGACTGGGACCAGTTCGAAAGCTTCGAGGCCTATGACGCTTTCACCCGTGCCTGGCTCCTGGCGGCGCGGCGGGTGCTGAAGCCCAACGGCACCATCTGGGTCATCGGTTCCTATCACAACATCTTCCGGGTCGGCGCCAAGATGCAGGACCTCGGCTTCTGGATCCTCAACGACGTGGTCTGGCGCAAGACCAACCCGATGCCGAATTTCCGCGGCCGCCGCTTCCAGAACGCCCATGAGACGATGATCTGGGCCTCGCGCGACCAGAAGGGCAAGGGCTACACCTTCAACTACGAAGCGATGAAGGCGTCCAACGACGACATCCAGATGCGCTCCGACTGGCTGTTTCCGATCTGCACCGGGGGCGAGCGGCTGAAGAACGACAATGGCGACAAGCTGCATCCGACGCAGAAGCCGGAAGCGCTGCTTGCCCGCATCATGATGGCGTCGACCAAACCGGGCGACATCGTGCTCGATCCCTTCTTCGGTTCCGGCACCACTGGCGCGGTCGCAAAACGCCTCGGCCGCCATTTCGTCGGCATCGAGCGCGAACAGGCCTATATCGACGCCGCCAACGAGCGCATCGACGCGGTGCGGCCGCTGGATGGCGCGGATCTCACCGTGCTTACCGGCAAGCGCGCCGAGCCGCGCGTCGCCTTCGTCAGCCTCATCGACACCGGGCTGATGATGCCGGGCGCGACGCTCTACGACGCCAAGAAGCGCTGGGCGGCCAAGGTGCGCGCCGATGGCACGGTGGCGATCGGCGACAGCGCCGGCTCGATCCACAAGATCGGCGCCGAAGTGCAGGGGCTGGATGCCTGCAACGGCTGGACCTTCTGGCACTATGAGCGCAGCGGCGGCCTGACCCCGATCGACGAGCTTCGCCGCATCGCACGGCTTGGCATGGAGCGGGCAGGGGCCTGATCTCCTGCCAATTGCTGCGAAAGTAGCAACGCAACGGATCGCTGGAAGCGGTTCAAATCACGCCTTGATTCCAAGGCGTTGAAGGTCTGCTCGAAGCGTCTTCGCATCGGTGAACAGCACCGATTGCCAGCCTGCCGCCTTGGCGCCGTCGACATTCTTCTGGCTGTCGTCGATGAACAGCGTCGCCGCCGGTTCGAGGCCGAAGGCGGCGACGTGATGGTCGTAGATACCACGATCCGGCTTGATCATGCCGATCTCGCCCGAGATGGTGACCCCGCGCGGCCGCTCGAGAAAATCGAAGCGCTCGCGGGCCTCGGCCAGCGTGTCGCTGGCAAAGTTGGTCAGCATGGTCACGTCGTGGCCGCTCTCGATCAGGCCGACCATGATGGCGACGCTGTCTTCGTAGGCATGCGGCACCATTTCGTGCCAGTGGCGGCGGAAACCGCGGATGTTTTCCGCGTGGTCGGGGTGGTCCGCTATCAGCAGCGCCTCGGCCTCTTCCCAGGTCCGGCCGCGGTCCTGCTCGATGTTCCAGTCATGCGTGCAGACATTGTCGAAAAACCACTTTCTCTCCTCGGCATCCGGAATGAGGCGGCTGAACGGAATGTTGGGATCGTAGTGGATCAGCACTCTGCCGATGTCGAAAACGATGTGGCGTATTTCAGTCATGGGGCCTCTTTGCACTGTGTGGCGACGGCTTTTTCGTCGCGCCGGGTATCGCAGCCTCGATTGCCTTTTTCATGACAGTCGGCAACGCCTCGCCGGAAATCTCGTGGGCGAGCGACCAGAAATGCCCTTCCGGCGCATCACCTTTGATGTGGGCGTGAAAGACTTCGAGTTCGAGAGCGAAATGGGTGAAGACATGGGCAATCTGGCCGGCACGCCGCCAGTCGGCAGGGAAAGGCGCGGCCGCTTCCGTGGTCCCCCCATCGATCCGCGCGGTCCAGCCTGTCGTCGGCACCTCGGTCATGCCGCCAAGCAAGCCCTTCTCCGCCCGTTTGCGCAGCATGATGGCGCCGTCGCCCCGCACGGCGACGAAGGCGGCGCCGCGCCGCAAGGGCTTCTCGGCCTTGGGCAGACGCACCGGGAAGTGCTCGGGATCGCCTGAAACGACGGCGCTGCAGTCTTCGCGCAGCGGGCACAGCATGCAGCGCGGCCGGCGTGGGGTGCAGATGGTGGCGCCGAGATCCATCATCGCCTGGGCGAAGTCGCCCGGCCTTGTCCCCGGCATCATGCGTTGGACATGGGCGCGGATCTCAGGCTTGGCCTCGCTCGGCGGCGTCGTGATCGAAAACAGCCGGGAGATGACGCGTTCGACATTGCCGTCGACGACGGCGGCGGGGCGGTCGAAGGCGATCGCCATGATGGCCGCCGACGTATAGGCACCGATGCCGGGCAGTTCTCTCAATCCCGTCTCGGTGTCGGGAAACCGGCCGCCACGCAGGGCCACCAGCTCGGCGCAGGCCTTGAGATTGCGGGCGCGGGAGTAGTAGCCGAGCCCGGCCCAGGCTTTCATCACGTCCTCGGTCGGCGCCGCGGCCAGTGCCTCGACATCAGGCCATTTCTCGACGAAAACCCGGAAATAGGCCTTCACCGCCTCGACCGCGGTCTGCTGCAGCATGACTTCGGACAGCCAGATGCGGTAGGGATCAGGCCTCACGCCCCGCGCATGCTCGCGTGGCGTGATCCGCCACGGCAGTTCGCGATGGTGCACATCGTACCAGCCGAGCAAGCGGGATGCGATATCGTCACGAACTCCAGATGTGGCTTTGCCACTATCTCGGGAGGCGGTCTTGCGGGTCTGGTCTGCTGGTGCCATTGATCGGGAATTGGCCTTGGCCGATACTGATGAACGTCGTGGCTGGAGAACGTACATGGCAGGGAGAACGCCCTACGGCAATCCCGTCCCGGTCAGCGACCTCGCGACCAAGATCCTCGATCCGGTGCTGCGCAAGCGGGCCGGCATTTCGATCGGCCTCGTCCAGTCATGGGAAGAGATCGCCGGCCCGCGTCTGGCCAGCCACTCGCGCCCTGAAAAAATCCAGTGGCCGCGCCGCATGCATGAGGACGATCCGTTCGAGCCGGCGGTACTGGTCATCGCCTGCGAAGGCATGGCGGCACTTCATCTGCAGCACGAGACCGGCGAGATCATCAACCGGGTCAATGCCTTCCTCGGTTTCACCGCCATCAGCCGCATCAGAATTCTGCAGAAGCCAGTGACAGCCGACAAGGCAAGGCGCAGACCGGCCCTTAGGCCGCTGACGGCAGCCGAGAAGACGAAACTGTCGGGGACTGTCGGTCTTGTCGACAATGACGGACTGCGCGCCTCGCTGGAAAAACTTGGCGCGACCATTATCGGGGAGAGGAAGTCATAAGCCGTTGAAGAAAGTCATGGATTTGTCGTCGATATCTCGCTTTCGTGATCGCCTTTGTCAGGTTTGGAGATTGGATTGGGGATGGAGATGCCTTAATTCGCGCCAACTCTCGCCTTTTCGTGTCTTTGCATTGCAAAATTCAACCCTTGTCAGGTGATTCGTATGAACCGTCCCCCGTTTGGCCAAAGTCTGTCTCGCAGAAACGTCCTGTCTTCGCTGGCGGCCATCCCGGCGGTTGCCCTGCTCGCCGCCTGCAGCGACTCCAGCGAGGAGGCCAAGGCCGCGGATGTGAAGCCAGCGACCCCGGCCGCTCCCGCCAAGCCTGCGACGGCGGCCACGCCGGCCGCCGCTACCGCGCCGGAAGCCCAGGGCACCGTGGACATGGCGGAACTGATGAAGCCGGGCGCGCTGCCCGACAAGCAGCTTGGCAAGGACGACGCCAAGGTCACCATCGTCGAATACGCCTCGATGACCTGCCCACACTGCGCGCATTTCGCCGAGACCACCTTTCCGGAACTGAAGACCAAGTACATCGACACCGGCAAGGCGCGCTACATCCTGCGCGAATTCCCGTTCGATCCGAGCGCCGAAGCCGGTTTCATGCTGGCGCGCTGCGCCAAGGATAACTATTTCCCGATGGTGGATGTCCTGTTCAGGCAGCAGGCGAACTGGGTCGGCGTCCAGAACACCAAGGATGCGCTGCTGCAAATCTCGAAGCTCGCCGGTTTTACACAGGAGTCCTTCGAGGCCTGCTTGACGGACCAGAAACTTCTGGACGATGTGAGATCGGTCCAGAAGCGCGGCGCTAATGAATTCAAGGTCGACTCGACACCGACCTTCTTCATCAACGGTAAGACCTACAAGGGGGCGATGTCGATTGAGGAAATGTCGGCCATTATCGACCCCTTGCTCTGACATACGGTCAGCGCTGAGGCGGCGCCGCTTCGGCGCGCGCCGCGTCTCGTTGTGCCGTGAATTCCCATCGCAAAACCGTGCAAACCCGCTTGATAGGCTGCGCGAATGAAGTTTTCGCGCCTTCGCCTTCTCGGTTTCAAGTCTTTCGTCGAGCCCGGTGAGTTCGTCATCGAACGCGGACTGACCGGCATTGTCGGGCCGAACGGCTGCGGCAAGTCGAACCTTGTCGAGGCACTGCGCTGGGTGATGGGCGAAAGCTCCTACAAGAACATGCGCGCGTCCGGCATGGACGACGTCATCTTCTCCGGCTCGGGCACGCGCCCGGCACGCAACACCGCCGAAGTGACGCTTTTCCTCGATAACAGTGACCGTTCGGCGCCCGCTGCCTTCAACGATGCCGACGAACTGCAGGTGTCGCGCCGCATCGAGCGTGAGGCGGGCTCGCTCTACCGCATCAACGGCAAGGAAGCGCGCGCCAAGGACGTGCAACTTCTGTTCGCCGACCAATCGACCGGCGCGCGCTCGCCGTCGATGGTCGGCCAAGGCCGTATCGGCGAACTGATCCAGGCCAAGCCGCAGGCGCGCCGCGCGCTGCTCGAAGAGGCGGCCGGCATTTCCGGCCTGCACACCCGCCGCCATGAGGCCGAGCTGCGGCTGAAGGCGGCCGAGCAGAACCTCGAACGGCTGGACGACGTCGTCGGCGAACTGGAAAGCCAGATCGAAAGCCTGAAGCGCCAGGCGCGCCAGGCGTCCCGCTTCAAGAACCTGTCGGCCGACATCCGCAAGGCCGAAGCAACGCTCCTGCATCTGCGCTGGACACTGGCCAAGACGCAGGAGGGCGATGCGCGCTCGGCGCTTGCGGTTGCCACGGCGCTTGTCGGCGACCGCGCCGCCGCACAGATGGCCGCCGCCCGCGAGCAAGGCATCGGCGCTCACCGTCTGCCCGATCTGCGCGACGCGGAAGCCGCCGCTGCCGCTGCCTTCCAGCGCCTGTCGATCGCCAAGTCGCAGATCGAGGAGGAAGCCGGCCGTATTCGCGCCCGTCAGACCGAACTCGAGCGCCGGCTGCAGCAACTCGACGGCGACATCGCCCGTGAGGAGCGCATGGTCCGCGACAATGCGGACATCCTCGAACGCCTTCGCACCGAAGAAGCCACGCTGAATTCCGAAAACGCCGGTGCGGCCGAGCGCGAGGCCACCACCCGCGCCGCTTTCGAACAGGCGGCATCGACGCTTTCGCAAAGCGAATCCAAGCTCGCCTCGCTGACCGCCGAGCGGGCGGAGGCCGCCGCCGCACGCAACCAGATCGAGCGGACGCTGCGCGACACCGCCGAGCGCCGCGACCGCTTCGGCCGTCAGCTTGCCGATGTCGACCGCGAATTGTCGGAGATACTCTCCAAGGTCGCCGGCCTGCCGGATCCGGCCGAGAAGCGCGTGCTGGTCGAACAGGCCATGGCGCTGCTGGAGGAAGCCGAGGCTGCCGTATTGGAGACCGAACAGTCGGTCATCGATGCGCGCGCTACCGAGAGCTCTGCCCGCCCACCGCTTCAGGATGCCAGGGCCGAACTGGCACGGATCGAGACGGAAGCGCGCACGCTGGCCAAGATACTCAATGCCGCCAGCGGCGACCTTTTCCCGGCCGTGCTGGAGCAGATCAGTGTCGATCGCGGTTTCGAGACGGCGCTTGGTGCGGCCCTTGGTGAAGACCTCGACGTGCCGCTCGACCGCAGCGCACCGGTGCATTGGGGCGAAAGCGGAATCCAGCCCGGCGACGCGGCTCTGCCCGAAGGCGTCAGGAGCCTTGCCAGCGTGGTTCACGCGCCGGCACAGCTCGCCCGACGCCTGGCGCAGATCGGTATCGTCGAGCCGGGCGATGGCCGCCGCCTGCAGGCGTTCCTTGCTCCCGGCCAGCGGCTGGTCAGCCGCGAGGGCGCGCTGTGGCGCTGGGATGGCTTTACCGCCAGCGCCGACGCACCGACCGCCGCCGCACAGCGGCTAGCGCAAAAGAACCGGCTGGCCGAACTCGATGCCGAGGCGATACAGGCGACGCTCGTCCTGCGCCAGGCCGGGGAGGCGCTTGCGCAGGCCGAACAGGCGCTCCGCCTGGCGAGCGAGGCCGAGCGCAATGCGCGCCAGGCCGGTCGTGACGCTCAGCATCGGCTGGACGCTGCCCGCAATGCGCTGGTTGAGGCTGAACGGGCCGGCGGCGAATTGCAGAGCCGCCGCGCGGCACTGGATGAGGCGCGTGCCCGCATCGTCGACAGCTATGAGGAGACCTCGGAAGCCTTCGCCGAGGCGGAAATGCTGCTGCAGGACGCGCCCGATCTCGGCGACCTGCAATTGCAGCTCGAACAGTCCTCGGCCAATGTCGCCCGCGACCGCGCCACGCTTGCCGATGCACGTGCGGTGCACGAGGGTCTGCGGCGCGAAGCCGAGGCGCGCGCGCGCCGGCTCGATGCCATTGGCGCCGAGCGCAGCAACTGGCTGGAGCGGGCTGAAAACGCCTCGACGCAGATCGCATCGCTTGGCGAACGCAAAGCCGAAGCCGAGGCCGAACGCGAACGGCTGGCGGATGCTCCCGATGAAATCGACGCCAAGCGGCGCGCGCTGCTGTCGCAGCTCACCGAGGCCGAGACCTTGCGCAAGGCGGCGGCCGACCGTTTGCAGGAAGCCGAGAACCGGCAATCCGAACTGGACAAGGCCGCCACCGGCGCCATCCAGTTCCTGGCCGAAGCGCGCGAGACCCGTGTTCGTGCCGAAGAGCGGCTGACCGCGGCCGACGAACGCCGGCTGGAGGTCGAGGCGCGCATCCAGGAAACGCTGAACACGCCGCCGCATCTGGTCATTCGCCACACCGGTCTGGAGGCCGACGGCCCGATGCCCGACATGGCCGAGATCGAGCGTCAGCTCGATCGGCTGAAGATCGAGCGCGAGCGGCTGGGCGCCGTCAACCTGCGCGCCGAGGAAGAGCAGAAGGAGCTTTCCGACCGGCTCGAGGCGATCGTGTCCGAACGCGAGGACATCATCGAGGCGATCCGCAAGCTCAGGCAAGCAATCCAGAGCCTCAACCGCGAAGGTCGCGAGCGATTGCTTGCCGCCTTCGACGTCGTCAACAGCCATTTCCAGCGGCTGTTCTCGCATCTGTTCGGCGGCGGCACGGCGGAGTTGCAACTGATCGAATCCGACGATCCGCTCGAGGCCGGGCTCGAAATCCTGGCCCGCCCGCCCGGCAAGAAGCCGCAGACCATGACACTGTTGTCCGGTGGCGAGCAGGCGCTGACGGCGATGTCGCTGATCTTCGCCGTGTTCCTGACAAATCCGGCGCCGATCTGCGTGCTCGACGAAGTCGACGCCCCGCTCGACGATCACAATGTCGAGCGCTTCTGCAATCTCATGGACGAAATGGCTAACACCACCGAGACGCGCTTCGTCATCATCACCCATAACCCGATCACCATGGCGCGCATGAACCGGCTGTTCGGCGTGACGATGGCCGAGCAGGGCGTCAGCCAGCTTGTGTCGGTCGACCTGCAGGCCGCCGAAGCGATGCGCGAAGCGAGCTGACCCGGTCCGGCTGTCGACTATCCGCCGTTGCGGTGCATGGCCCAGTTCGCGCACGTTGCGACCACAAGAACCGCACGCCATACAAATGCAATCGGTAGCCCAATCGAACACATCCAGATCGCGCGCTATCGGCGCCGTGCCCCTTAAGGGCCCCGATCATGGCCTGACCACGACCGGGCAGATGGGCTCGCTTCCGAGCTAGTTGCAGCCGCAATTCAACGCTCGATCACATCCGATAACATTTGCGTTCCAAGTCATTCAACGCCGGAGTGGCCTCCATATATGCCTTCTCGGGCCGAGGACCGCCGGCCGATGAATGCGCCACTGCGGCTCGACGCGACCAAACGGCCCTTTTGGAAAGCGGCTTCGCCGCTCGCTTCATCAAAGGAGATATCGTCATGCGCACCTTCATGCCAAAAATCATCGCGGCCGCATCGATCTTCGCGGCCATACCGCTTTCGAGCGCCTACGCTGTGCACCGTCACCACAAGGTAAAGGTCGACACCCAGACCACGGCATCGGTGCCAGCGGATCCGGAAGCGAGGGCGGCGTCAGAGCAGTTGCTCAGCGTGAAGCAGGGTATCCGCGTGGCCAGGAAAACTGGCAAGATCACGCAGGATCAAGCCCGCGACCTGATGCAGCAGGCGGATATTATCCAGCACACTCCGTCGACTTCAGCCCGTTCGAAGCTTGGGCAGATCAATGCGCTCGATCAGCGGCTTCAGGCTACCACCGGCCAAGGAACCTACATGGGTGATGGCGCGGATGGCGGCTACTATCCAAACGGCTGACCAACACACGCCCTTCAAAAGGTGACCGCCGGCGTGAACGGCTTCCTCAACCTCACGCCAGCACCGCGACGCGGCGGTGCGGGCCGGGCTCTTGCAGGGGCGCCCTGTGCGCGGGGCAGGGCGGTGGCGCCTTGCGACGATTGCACCGGATCTTTGAAAAAACGACGGAACCATCACTGAGTCAGACCAGTTGGCCGGATGCGGTGCCAGAGCCGGCCCTAGAAATAGGTTCGCGGCGCGACAAGGTTGTTCTGCTGGCGAACATAAAAACAGTAGAAGCCGAACGCTGCAGCGAACCACATGAAGGCCTCGCCCATAGCCAGCCGGTTGTTTGAATTGGTAAGGATGGTTATGGCGAAGAAGACCAGTGTTGAGATGTAGCAGGACCATGCGGCCGGAGCGATAAGCTTGGCCCGCATGGCCAGCAGAACCTGCCTGGACGACCAAGTGTAGAGGAAGGCAAAGAACGCCAGTCCGACCACACCATAGCGCACGGCAATCTCCAGATAACCGTTGTGGAAGACGTTTAGGATCATCGGATGATAGGTTCTGTGCTGCCATTCGGTCAGCCAGCTGGAACTGGCTCCGAAGATCGGGTGGCGTTTCCAGATCTCGATCGCATCCGCCCACAGCATCAGCCGTTCCTTGGCTGCAAGCGGCGTCGTATCGCTCGCGATGGCGCGGTCGAAGGCTGAGAGGACGCCATGCCCCAAGACATCCGGAACCAAGGCCTTGACGAAGATCATGGTGTCGCCGGCGGTGGACGAGAAGATGTTGTGGGTCGCGACAACGCCGGCCGCCACGGTCGCCAGCACTGCACCTGAAACCAACAGTTCGCGGCGATGGCCTCTCGCTAGGGTCATGACCGCCAACAAGAGCAGGGCAAGCGCAAGCGCAAGCCAGACGCCCTTCGACCGCATCTCAATGATGTTGACGAGGGCAAACAGCAGGACGGCTGTCGACAGCGCCCAATGCAGGTTCTTGGTTGCTTTCCCGAGGTCCGTTCTCTGGGCCGTGTATGCCATGAACTGCAGCGCGCAAAGGAAGATGAAGCCGGCAGCCACCGACGCGTGGATGGGATTGTTGAAAAGCCGCGGGGTCGGTTGGATACCTTGAAGCATGTCCGAATAGAAGGTGTCCGCCGCCAGGAAGACAAGACTGAGGATCATGAACCAGAATACGAGCCGCGCGGGCTGCCTGATAAACAGCAGAAACGCGAAGCCGGTCGTCGCATAGAACAGCGGAAACATGTAAATGCCTTCGGCGCCACCCAACTGGTGGGTGCCGAAATAGACGATCGCCAGCCGGATGAAGACGTAGAGCGACCAACCCAGACACAAAAAGCCGACCCAACCGATCAGCGGTTTGCTGTAGGTCCACAAATCCACCTTGAACCAGCGGATGACCGCGACCAGGGCCAGCGCCAGGCCCGCATAGCGGTAGGTGTCGGCCTCGCGCCACACCGCGGAAACCATGGCGAGAGTGGCGAGCGCCGCAAGCAACAGAAGCAAGGTATGGCGCGGGGCGTTGTCCTTGGCATAGTCCAGGGTTTCTCGCGGCAAAGGCGGCCGCAGCAGGACGTGATGCAGGCGGCGCAGTTCGTCCTTGGCCCGCAACACTCCGGCACTTAGCCGGCTCGGCCCGCCAAGCCTTGCAAATTTGTAGCTTCCCGAGGGACCGGCTATGCCAGAAATCTTGCTGCTGGCAGCGAAGCTAAGCACGTTTTGGCGAACTGAATAGATTTTCAGGCCGGTGTCCCAAAAGCGTTCGAGTGCGACGTCCCATGGCATTTTCATCACGGCGAGCGCCGACAACAGTCCCTGGGCTCCCTCGCGCGTCACCAGATAGGCGGCGGCCGAACCTTGCGGGCCATGCAGCGCGCGACCGATCTCATCGCCTTCCATCGTCGCGACGGCGCGCATGAAGAAGCTCGTGCGATGGTTGGTCAGCTTGATGGCATCGAAATCCGGCACCGCGGCGATGATGGCCTCGATGCGCCGCATCGTGCTTTCGCTGAAGAGGACGTCGTCTTCGACAATCAGGCCATAGGCGCCGCCACCGGCGAGGAATGTCTCCAGCGCCCGGATATGGCTGCGGTAACAGGCATATTCGCCGGGCAGAATGTCGCGTCCGCTCAGCTTGCGCGCCGCTGGAAGATCGATCTCCGTCCAGTCCGCCTTGGCGAGGGCGCGGCCGTCGACGGCGGCAATGCGCTGCAAGGCCAGGCCGGCCGCTTCGGCGCTGGCGACCAATTCGCTCCAGCGACCGGTCTCGCGATCGAGGTTGATGGCGAAGATAGGAAGGTTCATTGAAGTTCCATGTTGAGCCGCCACCCCTCTTGGTCGAATCTTCGATGACCTTGTATGGAAAAGAGGGAGATGTTCAATACTGTTCAGACTGCATAGTGACGATCCCAGTTTGCCGCGATTTGCACTGGGAGGCTCGAACCACTCCAAACCCAACGGGCCAAAAGTGTTACCCATATCTCCGGTATAAACCGTAACCCATGTGTCCGGAACGGACCTTAAAGGGATGGCTGGGGCGCCAGGATTCGAACCTGGGAATGTCGGTACCAAAAACCGATGCCTTACCACTTGGCGACGCCCCAATTGCCGTCAGAGTCGCTTGTGCGGCGCGTTATTAGCAGAGCAGCCGAAAAGCACAATCCTTATGAGCGACGGTCAGAACGATCAAATTTGGTGAGGCAAAGCAGCGCCGCCGGACGACATGCGACGGCTACTCGGACCACACCGCCATCTCGTTGCCGGCCGGATCGACAAAGTGGAAGCGGCTGCCGCCGGGGAACGCGAAGATCGGCTTTACGACCGTGCCGCCGGCATTTTCGACAGCGCGCAGCGTTTCCTCCAGGTCCCTGCTGTAGAGCACGGGCAGCGGCTTTGCCGATGCTTCCGCGGCATCGGCCTGAAAACCGCCGTCCAGGCCCTCGGCAAAGGCCGAATAGGTCGGTCCATAGTCGGTGAAGGACCAGCCAAAGGCGCCACTGTAGAAGGCTTTGAGCCGGTCCAGCGTTCCGCCGGTCGCCGGCATTTCGAGATAGTCGAGCTTTCCGGACGATTTCATGGGCGTCTGTTTGTTCATGGTTTGTTCTAAACCAAAAGCTGCGCGATGGCAAGTCTTTTTGCCGCATCCTTGGACACGGCTTTTGCTTAATCGATTGTAGGGGCCGGGCGGCTTCGCCGACGCCTTGCCTTTCGCACTGCAGCATCATATCGCTCCAGGGTCGGACCGGCGGAACTACCCGTTTCGCCAATCTCCTGCAACCGGAGAGCAATGCATGACCAAATGGGTTTTCACCTTTGGCGATGGTGCGGCGGAAGGCCGTGCCGGCGACAGGAATCTGCTGGGCGGCAAGGGCGCCAACCTGGCCGAGATGTGCAGCCTGGGCCTGCCGGTGCCGCCGGGCTTCACCATCACCACTGAGGTCTGCAACGCCTATTACGCCAATGGCCGCACCTATCCGGCCGAATTGGAAGCCGATGTCGCGGTTGCGCTCGATCACATCGGACACCTGACCGGCCGCCGGTTCGGCGACCCATCGAAACTGCTCCTGGTATCGGTGCGTTCGGGGGCTCGCGCCTCGATGCCCGGCATGATGGATACCGTGCTCAATCTCGGGCTGAACGACGAGACGGTGGAGGCGCTGGCCGCCGATTCCGGCGATGCGCGCTTTGCCTATGACAGCTATCGCCGCTTCATCCAGATGTATTCCGATGTCGTCATGGGCCTCGACCATGAGGTGTTCGAGGAAATCCTGGAGGACCAGAAGGGCGGGCTAGGGCATGAGCTCGACACCGAACTGACGGCGCTCGAATGGCAAGGCGTGATCGCGCTCTACAAGGCCAAGGTCGAGGAAGAACTCGGCAAGCCATTCCCGCAGGATCCGCATGAGCAGCTATGGGGCGCGATCGGGGCCGTGTTCTCGAGCTGGATGAACAACCGCGCCATCACCTACCGGCGCCTGCACGACATTCCCGAAAGCTGGGGCACTGCGGTCAATGTCCAGGCCATGGTGTTCGGCAATATGGGTGAGACATCGGCCACCGGCGTTGCCTTCACCCGCAACCCGTCGACCGGCGACAAGATGCTCTATGGCGAGTTCCTGGTGAACGCACAGGGCGAAGACGTCGTCGCCGGCATCCGCACGCCGCAGAACATCACCGAGGCGGCGCGCATTGCAGCGGGCTCGGACAAGCCGTCGCTGCAGAAGCTGATGCCGGATGCGTTCCGATCCTTCGTCACCATCTCCGACAGCCTGGAAAAGCACTACCGCGACATGCAGGATCTCGAATTCACCATCGAGCGCGGCAAATTGTGGATGCTGCAGACCCGCTCCGGCAAGCGCACCGCCAAGGCGGCTCTGAAAATCGCCGTCGAGATGGCGCGGGACAGACTGATCACGAAAGAGGAAGCCGTCGCCCGCATCGACCCGGCCTCGCTCGACCAGCTGCTGCATCCGACCATCGATCCGAAAGCCGCGCGTGATGTCATCGGCATCGGATTGCCGGCGTCGCCCGGTGCCGCCACCGGCGAGATTGTCTTTTCCTCCGCTGACGCCGAGGAGTTGAAGACGCAAGGCCGCAAGGCGATCCTGGTGCGCATCGAAACCAGCCCCGAGGACATTCACGGCATGCATGCGGCGGAAGGCATCCTGACCACGCGCGGCGGCATGACCAGCCACGCCGCGGTGGTGGCGCGCGGCATGGGCAAGCCTTGCGTGTCGGGTGCCGGCTCGCTGCGAGTCGACTACAGGGCAGGCACACTGATGGCGATGGGCTCGACCTTCCGCAAGGGCGACATCGTCACCATCGATGGCGGCAATGGCCAGGTGCTGAAAGGCGCCGTGCCGATGCTGCAGCCGGAACTTTCCGGCGATTTCGCCGCCATCATGGAGTGGGCGGACGCGGTGCGCCGCATGAAGGTGCGCACCAATGCCGAAACGCCGCTCGACGCGCGCATGGCGCGCTCCTTCGGCGCCGAAGGCATCGGCCTTTGCCGCACCGAGCACATGTTCTTCGATGGCGACCGCATCGTCGCCATGCGCGAGATGATCCTGGCCGACACCGAAAAGGACCGGCGTACGGCGCTCGCCAAGCTTTTGCCGATGCAGCGTTCGGACTTCCTCGAATTGTTCGAGATCATGGCCGGCCTGCCGGTGACGATCCGCTTGCTCGATCCGCCGCTGCACGAATTCCTGCCCAAGACCGAGGAGGAGGTGGCCGAGGTTGCCGCCGCCATGCAGGTGTCGCCGGACAAGCTCAGGCAGCGCACCGAGGCGCTGCACGAGTTCAACCCGATGCTCGGCCATCGCGGCTGCCGGCTGGCCGTCTCCTATCCCGAAATCGCCGAGATGCAGGCGCGCGCCATTTTCGAGGCGGCCGTCGAGGCCGGCAAGAAGGCCGGTGCACTCGTGGTCCCCGAAATCATGGTGCCGCTGGTCGGCCTGGTGAAGGAGCTCGACTACGTCAAGGCGCGCATCGATGCGGTTGCCAAGAGCGTCATGGAGGAAACCGGCGTCAACATCGAGTATCTCACCGGCACCATGATCGAACTGCCGCGCGCGGCGATCCGCGCCCATGTCATCGCGCAGTCCGCCGAATTCTTCTCCTTCGGCACCAACGACCTGACCCAGACGACGTTCGGTATTTCACGCGACGATGCGGCCTCGTTCCTGGAGACCTATCGCAAGAAAGGCATAATCGACCAGGATCCGTTCGTCTCGCTCGACATCGACGGCGTCGGCGAACTGGTGCGCATGGCTGCCGAAAAGGGCAGGGCGACGCGGCCCGACATCAAGCTCGGCATTTGCGGCGAACATGGCGGCGACCCGGCCTCGATCCGCTTTTGCGAAGAGGTCGGCCTCGACTACGTGTCCTGCTCGCCCTATCGCGTGCCGATCGCCAGGCTGGCGGCCGCACAGGCGGCGGTGCGGGTCGCGAGAGCAACTCCAGGAAAACTGTGAAACGGCTTTTTCCCGGGAAAGCGCGCAGCGCTTTCCCGGGGGAATCGCGTCAAAACAAAGAGTTAGAGCAGTTCGCCGTTTCGTGAAACGGTGAACTGCTCTAAGTCAGGCCGCGGATAGTCTATCCAGGCTGAGCTTACCGTTTTGTAAGCCAAGTCACACGAACGTGCTGAAGGCATTGCATAATCTCGCCACTGTTCCCGCCCAGTTTGCGATTATCCCGCCAATTGTCCCCGGAAGCAGATGTTGCAGACCTCACCCGTGCCGTTCCGCTCTATCCTGGTCATCCAAACGAAGTTCATCGGAGATCTCGTCCTCGCCTCGACATTTGCAGAAAACCTGCGGCTCGAATTCCCCGGCGCCAAAGTCGTATTTCTGTGCGAGGCTAGCTTCGAGAGCTTCGTGATCGCTCATGGCATCGCTTCGGAGGTGGTCACGTTTCGGCGCGCCCGTATGCGCGGCACTAACCTCGAGCGCGGGAAAGAGCTTTACGCCATGGTGCGGGCGTTACGCCGGTTCCGTTTCGACCTGACGATCGACCTGACCGATTCAAAGACGTCGCGCATTGTCAGCGGGCTCGTCAACGCAAAGACCCGCGTCGGCTACAATCCTTCCGAAAGACCCTTGCGTATGCTGGAGCGCCAGCCCGCCAATATCTTTGCCAAGCCCTACGGCTTTGATGGCCAGCATTTTCTGTACCGCTACCTCTCGCCGCTCGAAGCGCTCGGCATCGAACTCCGCAAGGTGATTCCGAGCCTTCAGCCGCTGCCGCTGGAGACGGCGAATGCATTGGCGCTGCTGGGCAAGCACCACCTGCGGCCAAACGCCTTCATCGCCGTGCATGCGGGTGCAAGCTTCGAGGGGCGACGTTGGCAGCCGGAGCGGTTTGCCGCGGCGATCGGCGAGATTATGGGCGAAACCGGTCTGGACGTCGTCCTGGTGGGCGGCCCGGACGAGCGGGAGATTGCCGAGCGTATCGTCGCCAGGACCGCGCCGTCGGTCGTCAATCTCGTCGGGGACCTGTCGCTCGAAAGTCTGCTGGCGGTGCTGAAGCAGGCCCGGCTGTTTCTCGGCAACGAGAGCGGCCCGATGCACATGGCTGCCGCCACCGGAACCCCGGTTGTCGGGCTGTTCGGTTTGACGCGTCCGTCGCGCTGGGGTCCTGTCGGCGTGCCCAGCATCTCGCTCCAGCCGCCGATGCCTTGCAACTGCCTGGCCAAGGGCCTCTGCCGCGCGCCGGATCCCAGCAAGGCCTGCTGCGTCTGGGGCCTGGAGGTCAAGCCGGTTGTCGACGCGGTGCGCGAGGTTCTTTCGCGCACCGAAATGAAGCTGGGACGCGCCATCTGAGATCGTCGTAGCGCAGCCAACCGCTATCGCCGCAATGGCCTTTTCATCACACGAACGGTCAAATTGTCGCGACAGCTACTTTCCTGCTATCCACCATCCCGATTTCCGCCTTCATGCGGGTCTTGGCATGCCGGCTTGAAACGACCGGTCAGGAATTAGGTTTGATGCGCCTGCTGCGAAAAAATCTCTGCATGATCGCCATGTCGTTGGCGATGGTATCCGCCGGCCATGCCGCGCCGCTCGTCGAGCCCACCCTGCACATCAGGCCGGAGGCGAGCGGAGCCGGCCGCGTTGCGCTCACGCTCGATGCCTGCGGCGGACAGACCGACAACCGGATTCTTTCGGCTTTAGTGGAAAACAAGATCCCCGCCACCATTTTCGTGACCGGCATCTGGCTGAAGCGAAACGCCGCTGCCGTCGAGATCATGCGCGCCCATCCCGATCTGTTCGAGCTTGAGAATCACGGCGGCCATCATATCCCGGCGGTCGACACGCCGCGGAAGATCTACGGTATCCGCAGCGCCGGCAGCCCGGATGCGGTGCTGGCCGAGGTCGAATCGGGTGCCGCCGCTCTTGCCGGGACCGGCGAGCCGGCGCCGAAATGGTTTCGGGGCGCAACCGCCGAATACAGCCCGTCGGCAATCGCCATGATCCGCAAGCTTGGCTTCAAGATCGCGGGCTTCTCGATAAACGGCGACGGCGGCTCATTGCTTGGCGCCAAGGAGACCGCGCGGCGCATTGCGGCGGCCAAGGACGGTGACGTGATTATCTCGCACATCAACCAGCCGACCCATGCCGCCGGCGAAGGCGTGGTGCAGGGGCTCCTGGCGCTCAAGGCCAAGGGCCTGACCTTTGTGCGGCTCGACGATGCCGATGCCGATGGCATTGGCGATCACGGCACCACCGACTGACCGGCGCATTGATATTCAGGTGATGCCGGCCTGACCTGAATCCCAACGCGCCTCACGCGGCGGTCGCAGTCGCTCAGTCCGGTTTGGCTTCGATGCTGACCTTACTGGCATAGAACGCGCCGTGGTTACGGATCTCAGCCATTTCGTCGAAAGGATGCTCGTAGGCCCACATGGCGTTCTGGCCGGTTTCGCCGGCAGGCAGCACGCTCCAATAGCTTGCGTCGCCCTTGTAGGGGCAATGGGTCGAGTGTTCGGTGCCGGCGAGCTTGCCGAAATCGATGTCGGCGAACGGAATGTAGAAGACCGCGGGATAGGGGGGCTCACTCAGCACCTTGGCCCTCGTGGATGAAGCGATGACCGCGTCTCCGGCGCGCACGGTGACTGTGCCGGCAAAGGGCTCGATGGTGATGACTTTGTCGGGATTGCGTTGAAAACCGGGGGCGGGGTTGGTGATCTGGTCCATGCGGGGTCTCCTTGCGTCGATTTTTCAGATGTGTCGCGCAAGGGCATTGTTCAAGGCCGGCCGTGGCCATGCAACACGCAGGCCCAATTGGACCGATACCGACGGTGCCTCCGAAGCAAATTGAAATACCTGTCGCCAGCAATCAGGCGGCGGCCTTGAACACGTCCATGAGACCGGCATAGGCAGCAGCGATGCCGGCGACCGGGTTGCTGCTCCTCGACGCGGTTTCGACCTTCAATGGGCCGCCGCCGGTCGGCAGGGTGAGCAGCAGGAACTGGCGATTGCCGCCGTCGCCGACGGATGCGGCCGCGACATGCTGGCCTTCGCCGTGGTTCTGGACGCACATCTTGAACAGCAGCGTGCCGCCGACCGCTTCGAGCGCGCCGCCGACAACTTCGACAAATTCGTCTTCGGAAACAGTCTTTGTGCCCGGCACCAGATCGGTCAGACTTTCGGCAAGCGTACTCTCGAGGGTCTTATCGTCGAGTTGCGCGTCCATGCGAACCTCTTTCAGTCGCCAATCGCCCCCTTGCCCGTTAACGAAGCTTAACGCCGAGGATGGCCGGATTGTGGCGGTTTTCCGCCAATGCAGCGCTCGACCATCATGGCGGCTGGACAATCCGGCGGTTCGCTCCACAATGGCCCGAAAAGCGCATGCAAAAGCGTTAAGGGAGGATCGAATGCTGGGATTGATGCAGGAATGGCCGCTGCTTTGCCATAAGCTCATCGACAATGCGGAGCGGCAGCATGGCGTGCGCGAGATCGTGTCGCGATCGATCGAGGGGCCGATCGTGCGCACCACATACGCCGACATCCATCGTCGCGCCCTGAAAGTCGCCCAGCGGCTGGAGCGTGACGGCTATCGCCTGGGCGATCGCATCGCCACGCTCGCCTGGAACACCGCGCGCCACATCGAGGCCTGGTATGGCATTATGGGCATCGGCGCCATCTACCACACACTCAATCCGCGGCTGTTTCCCGAGCAGATCGTCTGGATCATGAACCATGCCGAGGACAAGGCTGTCTTCGTCGACCTGACCTTCCTGCCGCTGCTCGAGAAGATCGCCGGCGCCGTCAAGTCGCTGAAACGGGTGATCGTGCTGACCGACAAGGCGCACCTGCCGCAGACGACACTGCCCAACGTGGTCGCCTACGAGGACTGGCTAAACGAGGCGGATGGCGACTTCGCCTGGAAGAGCTTCGATGAAGGTACCGCCGCCGGCATGTGCTACACGTCGGGGACCACGGGCGATCCGAAGGGGGTCGTCTACAGCCATCGTTCGAACGTCTTGCACGCCATGATCGCCGCCATGCCCGATGCCATGGGCCTGTCGTCGCGTGATACGATCTTGCCGGTCGTGCCTATGTTCCACGCCAATGCATGGGGGCTTGGCCAGAGCGGACCGATGATCGGCGCCAAGCTGGTCATGCCTGGCTGCAAGATGGATGGCGCCTCAATCTACGAACTGCTCGACACCGAGAAGGTGACCTTCAGCGCCGCCGTGCCGACTGTCTGGATGATGCTGCTGCAGCATCTGGAGGAGACCGGCAAGAAGCTTCCCTATCTCAACAAGGTCGTCATCGGCGGCTCGTCCTGCCCGCGCGCGATCATGTCCAAGTTTCAGCAGAACTACGATGTCCAGGTCATCCATGCCTGGGGCATGACCGAAATGTCACCTCTCGGCACACTGTGCACCTTGAAGCCGGCCTATGCCGGTCTTGAGGGTGATGCCCGGCTCGATGTCCAGCAGAAACAGGGCTACCCGCCCTTCGGCGTAGAAATGAAGGTGACCGACGACGACAACAAGGAACAGCCCTGGGACGGTAAGACATTTGGCCGCCTGAAAGTGCGCGGACCGGCCGTTGCCCGCGCCTATTACGGCGGTGCGGGCCCAGAACAGTTCGACGAGGACGGCTGGTTCGACACCGGCGACGTCGCTCACATCGACGCCGGCGGCTATATGCAGATCACCGATCGCGCCAAGGACGTCATCAAATCCGGCGGCGAATGGATTTCGACCATCGACCTCGAGAACCTGGCTGTCGGCCACCCCGATGTCGCCGAGGCTGCCGCCATCGGCGTTTGCCATTCGAAATGGGGCGAGCGGCCGCTGCTGGTCGTCGTCCGCAAGCCGGGCAAGGAACCGACCAAAGCGGACATTCTCGGCTTCATGGACGGCAAGGTGGCCAAATGGTGGATGCCGGACGATGTCGCCTTCGTCAGCGAAATTCCGCACACCGCCACTGGCAAGATCCAGAAGATCACCTTGCGCCAGCAGTTCAAGGACTATCGCTTGCCGACGGATTGACGGGGTGTCGCGCGTTTCGGCTTCAAGCGGCCGCAAAAAGGCACTAGAGCAATTCCAGGAAAAGTGTGAAGCGGTTTCCCGGCAAAAGCGCCTAGCGCTTTCCCTTGGGAATTGCGTCAAAACAAGGCGATGGAGCGGTTTGCCGGTTCCGCGAAACGGTGAACCGTTCTAAGTCTCCGTTCGGGTAGGGGCAGCACAGAAAACGATGGTTAGCATTCCTGAACGGCAAACGTCGAGGGCGGCCGGCTGGTCGCGGCGCACGGCCGCTTTTTCGGCGGTGCTGCTGCTGACCGTTTTCGTCGGCCACCGCTTCGATCTCGTCGAAACGCCGGCCTTCCTGTGGGTGCTGGGCATTGTCGCGTTGCTGGCGGCCTTGGCGCTGTTGTTTGCCGGATTCGCCTTTTCGCGGCTATGGAACTTCGGCGACCGCGGCGGCCGCGACCTGACGGTCGGCACCCTCCTGGCGCTGCTGGTGCTCGCACCTTACGGCGTCGCCGCCTACTGGGCGACAATCTACCCGCCGCTCAGGGATATCTCGACAGATTTCGACGAGCCGCCGGCGCTCGACGTGGGTGACCGGACGAAAGAAATGAACGTGCTTTCCCCGTCGACGCCTGGCGAACAGCGGCTGCAGACCGATAGCTATCCGCTGGTCAGTGCACGCAGCTACGCCCTGCCATTCGAGACTGTCGTCAATGCCGTCGAAACCGTCCTTGACCGGCGCGATTGGGATTTGTCCGAACCCTATCCTGACCTCGCCGGGCAAAACGATGTCACCATCACCGCCGTCGCCAAGGGGTTCGTGATCGGTCTTCCGGCCGATATTGCGATCCGCGTGACCGACGATGGCGATGCGGTCATCGTCGACATGCGGTCAGCTTCGCGATACGGCCGCTTCGATCTCGGCGACAACGCCGCGCGCATCGTCGATTTCCTCGCCGAACTCGACCAGGAAGTCGCCGGTCAGGTTGGTGCGGCGCCCGCCGAGTGATGTTTCAGAACTGGTTGTAGTTAGGCCGATCCGCCTCGACCGCGGAGATGCGGCTTGAGCCTGCGGCCGACTATTCGGCGGGCTCGTATCTGCCCTGCAGCAAGATCGCCGCCGCCGGCCCAAGCGGATTGACGATCCGGCTCTCCAGGACTTCGATAAGCTTGCGTCCAACCGCCGCCATATCCACGAAATGAACACCGATCTTTGCCGGCAGGAAGCGTGCCAGCCGCGTGCTGTCGCGACTGACAATGTGGACGTCGTTGCCTGGCACGAGACCTCTTCTGCCAAGAGCATGTAACGCTCCTAGAAGGCCCAGTTCGTTGGCGCATGCCAAGCCTGTCGGCGGATCTGACGACGCCAGCATGCGATCGAACCAGGCTGCACTCAATTCCATCGTGAACATGCCGTGACCGATCAGTGATTGGTCGATTGGGATGCCGGCCTCGGCCATTGCCCTTCCATACCCGGAAAGACGCATGGCACTCGTCTGATCTTCCGGAACGAGAAGTTGCAGTGCAATGCGTCGACAGCCCTTTTCCATCAGCCGCCGGGTCGCCTCGTAGGCGATCTGTTCGTTGTCGATATCAACATAAGGATATGCGACATCCACGTCGGTTCTTCCGAACGCGACAAATGGCATGCGTTGATCCAGCAGCAGCTTGACGCGCGGATCGCCCGACACCATGCGCGTAATGATCAGTCCGTCTGTGCTGCGCGCCTGAAGCTGCCGTTGCACACTCTCAACGGGATCGTCGTCGGGAGTCGTGGAATAAATGGACAAACTATAACCGGCTTGCCGGGCAGCCAGCGTCATGCCTTCGATCAAGGGAAGCTTCAACAGATCGGACAGATGGTCTCGTGTCTCCATCGGGAGCACTGCCGTCAGCGTCAGTGTCCGACCGGTTTTCAGCGCACGACCATGATGATCTGGCACATAGCCAACCCGCTTAGCCACCTCCTTGACGCGGGCTATGGTCGAGGGCTGTACTTCCGGCCCATCCTTCAGAGCGCGTGACACCGTGGTTACCGACAGGGAAAGTTCCGCCGCGATCTGCTTTAGGTTGGCCATTGTTCGCCCGACTTCGAAAGCGCCGGCTGATTGCTGACCTCCATAGCGTTACCGGATTCGACATCCCGGTCAATCCGAACTCCCGTAGAAACCAGCTTGACTCCCTTGCATTAAGGTGAAATCGTAACGTTACGATTACAAATAAACGGGCCTTTCAGGCACCATTCGTAAAAGATTGGGGAGGAGAACCTATGTCTTGGCTACGCATTTCCTTAACAGCATTCGCAGTCTCGGCAGCCTTGCCCGTCTATGCCAAGACAGTCACCATCACGACCGCGGGCGGCGACTATGGCAACGCCATGAAGGAGGCCATGTGGGCCCCTGCTGCAAAAGAGCTTGGCTATGATGTCCGCGAGGAGACCCTAAGCGACGGCTTGGCCGCCCTGAAGATGCAGGTCACCTCGGGTGCGGTCACAACCGACGTCATTCACCTGGGCTCACCGGAAGGCGCGCAGGCCGCCGCACAATCGCTGCTGGAGCCGCTCGACTACAAGATCATCGACCCAAAGGCCGTGCCGGCTGGCGCAAAGTCCGACTACTGCTATCCGTTCGACTCCTATGGCACCGTCTTGTCGTGGAACACCAAGACCTATGGCGAGAACCCGCCGAAGACATGGGCGGAGTTCTGGGACGTTGCCAAATTTCCTGGCCGTCGTGCGCTGCGTGCCAATGCCCAAGACTCGATTGAGATCGCGCTGCTCTCCGATGGCGTGGCACCGGCGGACGTCTATCCCGTTCTCAGCACGCCGGAGGGTCTGGATCGTGCCATCAAGCGGCTTGAAGCAATCAAACCAAATGTCGCCGTGTGGTGGACCTCGGGAGCGCAGTCGGCGCAGTTGCTGAAAGATGGTGAGGCGGATTTGGTCGTTACCTGGAACGGGCGGGCCCAAACCGTGAAAGCGGATGGCGGCGCGGCTGACTACACGTTCAAGGGTTCGGTCATTGGCACCGACTGTCTTGCGGTGCCGAAGGGGGCGCCGAACAAGGAAGCAGCCATGAAGCTCATCGCGGCGATGACACAGCCCGCGCGCGTGGCGAAGCTGACCGACTTCATAGCCTATGGCCCGGTCAATCCTGCTGGCTATGAGGGTGGCCTTATTCCCGAGGACCGTCTGAAGACCCTTGCGACCGCGCCTGAAAATGCCGGCACTTCGGTGTTTTCGAATTCAGAATGGTGGGTCAAGAACGGTGAGGCTGCCCAAAAAGCCTTCGATGAGATGATGGCCCGCTGAGTCTCAGCTGTAAGACTGGAGCAGATGATGGAGTCGCTCCCGATCACCATCGACAACGTCAGCAAGTCTTACGGGACATACGTCGCACTGGATGATGTTTCGCTCGACATTCAAGCTGGCGAATTCCTCACGCTGCTAGGGCCATCGGGATCGGGCAAGACCACGTTACTCATGGCTCTGGCCGGTTTTGTCCGGCCGGATTCCGGCAAACTCTTGTTGGGGGATCGGGACATCACCCGCCTGGCCCCCAACAAGCGGGACATCGGCATAGTGTTCCAGAACTACGCCCTGTTCCCCCACATGAACGTCCTGTCGAATGTCGCGTATCCGCTGGCGCTGCGAAAGATGCCGAAGGCGAAGGCCCGTCGGCGAGCGCTTGACACATTGGCCCGCGTGAAACTGGAAGGTCTGTCGGAGCGCAACATTGCCGCATTGTCTGGCGGTCAGCGCCAGCGGGTGGCGCTGGCACGGGCAATCGTCTTCGAGCCACGCGTGATGCTGATGGACGAGCCGTTGTCGGCGCTCGACAAGAATCTGCGCGAAACCATGCAGTACGAGATCCGGCGTCTGCATGACGATCTGGGGATCACCACGATCTATGTGACGCATGACCAGCGCGAAGCGCTGATCATGTCAGACCGGATTGCGGTGATGAATTCCGGCCGCATCCAGCAGATCGACACGCCGCAGCGGATTTATGATCGCCCATCGACCCGCTTCGTCGCGGAGTTCATGGGGGAGGCCAACATTGTTGCCCCAGGCCTGGTGCGCAGAATCGACGGCGCCGATGCGTCGCGCGCCACTTTGATGATCCGCGCGGAAAGCTTCCATCTTGATGAGAAGCTAGTCGGGCGAGACGGGATAGCGCTCGAAGGAACACTGCGCGCCAAGGCGTTTCGCGGGGAGAACTGGCTTCTTACCCTTGCGCTGGATGGCGGCGGGCAAGAGGTTCTTGTCTGCATTCCGGCAGCCCTGGCCAGCGGCTGCGGCGAGCTTGCCACCGGCCAGCGGGTGACCGCCTATGCGCCGGCAGCGAAAGTTCACCCGTTACCGGAAACGATAGCGTGACCGCGACCGCTGATCCCGCACTCGCGGCAGACGCCCTGCGCGAGCGGCGGTTCTTCCTGTCGCTTTCGCTGCCAGCGTTGTTCATCGTTGGACTGGCGGCGATATTGCCTATCCTGTGGATCATCCGGCAATCCTTCCTGACAACGGGAGGCGAATACACTTTCGGCAATTACGAGAAGGTGCTTTCGAGCGGGCTGACATGGTCGGCACTCGTCACAACCCTTGAGCTATCCTTGGCCACACTGGCGATCTGCATTTTTCTCGGCACCCCGCTGGCGCTCGCTCTGGCCAGCGCCAGACCAAGGGTCGCCAATTTGCTGATGGCATTCGTCATGCTGCCATTATGGACATCGATCCTGGTGCGCACCTATGGCTGGCTCGTGCTCTTGCGGCGCGATGGCCTGATCAACGCGGCTTTGACAGGTTCAGGCCTGACAGCGGAGCCATTGCCGCTGGTCTACAACTTCACGGGAACGCTCATCGGCATGGTTCACTACATGCTGCCGCTCTTTCTGCTGCCCGTTTATGCCGCGATGCGCGATATCGACGCAAACCTCATTCGCGCGTCGTCGAGCATGGGAGCCTCTCTCGGGCAAGTGATCCGCACGGTCATTCTGCCTCTTTCGGCCGGCGGCATCTTCTCGGGTTCGACCATCGTCTTCATCTACACCATAGGGTTTTTCATCACACCGGCGGTGCTTGGCGGCGGCAAGGTAAATCCTCTCTCTACCCGGATCGAGCGCACGCTATCGACCTTTCAGGATTGGGGGTCGGCGAGCGTCCTGGGTATTCTGCTCCTCGTCGTCATGGCTATGATCGGGGGGATGTTCCTGGCGGCACGGCGACTGTTGACGCGCAACGGTGCGGCCCATGCTTGAGGCCTATCCTGACAACAGGCTGTCCCGCATTTTTCTGTGGGGCTTTTCCGCACTCGTAATGGCGTTTTTGATGTTGCCAACGCTCGTGGTCGTGCCGCTGTCCTTTTCGGCGTCCAATCTTCTCGAGTTCCCGCCGCGCGCATACTCGTTGCGCTGGTACGAGACTTTCTTCGGGTCGGCGACATGGATGGCCGCACTCAGGACGAGCCTCATCCTTGGGACATTGACGGCGATGGTTGCCGTGCCCCTGGGGCTGCTGGCCTGCATTTCGATAAATCGGCTCGGCGGAAAGGCCGCGGTAACCATTCAGGGCGTCCTGCTCACCCCGTCCATTGTGCCGGGCATCCTGCTTGCGATCGGTCTCTTCTTTGTTCTGGCGGCGCAACGGCTGGTCGGGACGCTGTTCGGTGTGCTGGTTGGACATGTCGTGCTGGCCATTCCGGTCGCATGCATTGTGTTGTTGCCCGCCCTGGCCCGCTTTGACTGGAACCAGGTTCAGGCGGCTCGTAGCCTCGGTGCGAACTGGGCCAGAGCTATTGGCGGAATAATTGTTCCCCAACTTCAGATCAGTTTGCTGTCGGCGACATTGATGGCGTTTCTGACTTCGCTTGATGAGTCTGTGATTTCAATCTTCATCTCAAGTGGTCGCAACAGCACGATGCCGAAGCTTATGTTCCTATCGCTGCGCGATCAGATCGATCCGACCATTGCGGCGATCTCGACATTGTGGACCGCCATCGTCGTGGCCGTCGTCCTGATCGTGACCCTTCGCCGAAAATCCTGACCGAGACTGGAAACATGCCTACAAATCATCACCCAGCCGCCGATCTGGCGTATCAATCAACGGACATACCTCAGGTAGGGTTGGCCATCATCACCGGCTCTGCAAACTGGGGGCTTGCCTTCCCGGAAGATGTCGAAGTCGATGGTGTGCGCACCTTGCGGCGCGACATGAGTTTTGAAACGCCTTTCGGTCGCTCCGACAACTGGAAGCTTCTCGAGTTCGATGCGTCGATTACAGCCGAAGGTAAAACGAAACGTGCATTGTGCATGTATTCGCACGGCAATCCCCGAGACCATATCGACCATTCCTGCCATCGCCGCGCGTTCTGGGTCCTGATGAACGCGGGTGTACGACAAGTGCTCGCCTGCTCGACCGTCGGCGCCGTCAACAAGGCGATCCAGCCCGGAGACATGGTGGTGAGCGCCGATATCATCGAACTGTCGCAGACCCCGTTTTCACTGCTACCTGGCCGCCAGAGCTTCGACTGCTCGGGCAAGCAGATCGTATGTCCAAGATGCGCGGCATTGCTGGCCGAGACCGCCCGGCGCCATTGGCCTGCCGAATGCCGGGTCCATGGCATCGAACAGCAGTTGGTCGCTGCCCACTGCTACGGGCCGCGATTGACAACCCCCGCTGAAGCTCTGGCGTATCGGAACATGGGAGCGGACGTGCTCAACCATTCAATCGCCCCTGAGGCTACCTTGTCGCGCGAGATCGGCGCGTGTTTCGTGCCATGCGCGTTCGTGACCGCAGGTTTCAACGACTATATGGACCGCAACCGCCAGGAATTGTTGCAGGAGCACGTGTTGCCGAGCCTTTCCATGACAGCCTCGCGGGTTGCGCTGGAGACCGCGGCACGACTTCCGGCTAACCCCGAATGCTCCTGCCAGGGCTTGAAGTCGCCCCAACCGACAGCGCGCTCCAGCCGTTTCTAGCGTACGAGAGCACGGATGAACTCGTGCCCGGGTTCTAACCCGCCGGCACAAAGATACCGGTGATAGCCGGGTCGCCGTCAGTGCTGACAAGACTGCGCGCCACCAGGTCCTCGAGATGAGCAAGCACCGACAATCCGGCGGCGCCATGCAGCCGCGGGTCGGTATCGCTGTAGATCGCCTTGACCATGTCCACGATCGTCCGGTCGCCCGCTCTGACCCGCTCCAGTATGGCGCGCTCGCGCATCTTGCGGTGCGTCTTCAGGCCGCGCATGAAAGCGCGCGGTGCGGTCACCGCCCCGCCATGTCCTGGCAACAGCAAACGGTCCCCACGTTCGATCAGCCGGTCCAGCGAGGCCATATAGTCGGCCATCGCCCCATCCGGCGGGGCGACGATGGAGGTTGCCCAGGCCATGACATGGTCGGCCGAAAACAGGATGCCGGTTCCTTCCAGAGCGAACACCGCGTGATTGGCGGTGTGGCCCGGGGTCAGAACGGTCCTGATCGACCAGCCGTCGCCGTTGACTACCTCGTCGTCGGAAAGCGTGATGTCGGGGGCGAAAGCCATGTCGGCGCTGGCGTCGAGCGCATTGGTCTCACCGATATGCAGCGGTCTTGCAGGGCGATGCGGTCCCTCTGCCAGCACCACGGCGCCGGTGCGCTCTTTCAGCCGGGCCGCCAGCGGTGAGTGGTCGCGGTGCGTGTGGCTGACGAGGATATGACTGACCGGCCGGCCTGCGATCACGTCAAGCAGGGTCTGCAGATGCGCCTCGTCGTCCGGGCCCGGATCGATCACGGCCAGCGTATCGTTGCCAACGATGTAGCTGTTGGTGCCGTGTAAGGTGAAGGGGCTCGGATTGCGGGCCGTGATGCGCTGGATGTCAGGCGCGACGCTTACCCCTTTGCCATAAAGGGGATCGAAGCTGGTATCGAACTTGAGTGCCATGGCGGATGCATCGGTGCCTTGTTTCAGGAACGGCAAAACCGATTGCCGCATAACACGCAAGCCAATATAGGAGAACGTGAGGCCGCGAACATCGGATAGCGGCAACCGGATTGGGGAAATACCATGGCAATTGCAACAACGACGCGTCCGCTTGTTTCTCTGGCTCTGCCGCAAAATGGCGCGGCGCGGCTGGCAACGCAGCTTTTCCTGGCCATCGCCGGAACGCTGCTGCTGACCCTGTCGGCCAAGACCAAGGTGATGCTCGGGCCAGTCGATATTTCGATGCAGACGCTGGCCGTGCTGCTGATCGCCGCCGCCTTCGGCATGCGTCTCGGCGTCGCCACCCTGCTGCTTTACATGGCGGAGGGCGCCATGGGCTTCCCTGTCTTCCAGAGCACCCCGGAGAAGGGCATCGGCATTGCCTACATGCTCGGCTCGACCGGCGGTTATCTCGCAGGCTTCGTCGTCATGGCAGCGCTTGTCGGCTGGGCCGCCGATCGCGGTTGGGACCGCCATCCGATCAAGCTTTTCAACGCCATGCTGATTGCTGAAATCGTCATGATGGCCATGGGCTTCGCCTGGCTGGCGCTGCTGATCGGCCCGGAAAAGTCGTGGCAGTTCGGCGTTGTGCCCTTCATCGTTGGCGACCTGATCAAGGTGGCGCTCGCGGCAAGCCTAGTACCGGCCGTGTGGTCGTTGCTGAAGCGCGGCTGAAACGCGAGCGGGTAGGTGCCGGCGGCTTGAGCGGTCAAGCCCGGCTGGAACGGCGTGACTGGCGGATTTCGGCCTGGTGTCCGCCAAGTAATCTCACTTAGGTTTCCGGAAACAGCGCATCCTGTGCGTCGGCACATGGCCGATCATCGGCACCTGCCGGCTGGCCAAGCATCCGACCAGCTCCCGTCACGACGACGCCAAGATCCAGCGGCTTCGGGAACACAAGATTCCTCGCCCCGAAACCGATCTGCCCAAGCTCCAGCGCGCCTCGCACTGAGAACTGCACCTCGTCATTGCCTCGATAATCATGGCATCGACGTTGCGTGCACAGCGGCTTTTCTGAGGCATCAAAAACAATGATGTTGATCAAGACTTCTGATAACTATTGATATGAAACAGATACTTGCTGAGGCAGACGAAGTGTTGTAGCCATTGCTCTTCGACTGTGTCGAGTCGCCGGGGGTGAGATGTTCGATTCGTTCTACGAACGAACGGGTAGGTCAGATGCAGAATCGCGCTGGCCTGTGGCCGCAACTTCGGGAGAAGGGGCAAGGCGTTGAATGTCGCGGCTTCAACTATTGTCGGAAGCCGGCATTTCCTGTTCAGGATTCGATTTCAGCTGCTTGGCGGACTGACATTCGCGATTTTTGCCCCTGCCATTATCCGGATTGTCTTCAATCCTGAGTTTATCTATTCGGCATACCTTCAGGTAACGGTGACTGCCGCGGCGATTGCGCACCTTGCGGGTTTCCTCTCCTATCGCCGCATCGGAAATTTCCCGGGAGTGGCCGCGGCAAGCTACATCTTGCCGACATTTGCCTTGTCCTACGGGGCTGTCTTCCTGACCATCTTCTTTTTCCGGTTCGAGTACAGCCGGTTCCAGGCCGCAGCAAGTTTCACGCAGTCCACGCTCTGGTATTTCGGCCTGAGCCTGTTGACGCGGCATCTCGACCCACACCGGCTCGTCGTGGTTCCCGGCGGAGATGTCGAGCGTCTCAAGACCTTGCCCGGGGTGCACTGGTTCTGGATCAAGTCAACCAGCACGGTCATTGAAACAGCCAGCGGCGTGGTCGTCGATCTGCGTGCCGATCTTGGCGCGGAATGGGAGCGGTACATCGCCGATCGGGCCCTTTCGGGAACGCCCGTATACCATGTCAAGCAAGTCAGGGAATCTTTGACCGGTCGGGTCGAGATCGAGCATCTGTCCGAAAACACGCTTGGCTCCCTCAATCCGAACCAGGCCTATCTTAAAATCAAGCAGGCGGCCGACTGGATTTCCGCGTTTGTCTTGGTCGTCGCCCTTTCCCCCGTGCTGGCAGCGATAGCGCTGCTGATCCGGCTGGACTCAGAGGGTCCCGTGCTGTTTCGCCAGCAACGCATGGGGTACCGGGGCAAGATCTGCACGGTCTACAAGTTTCGCTCGATGCGGCAACATGGCGAGGCCGGTAGCGACAGGGAGGAAGCGATCACCAAGTGCGACGACGATCGCATCACCCGCGTCGGACGTTTCTTGCGAAAATTCAGGCTCGATGAGTTGCCGCAGGCCATCAACATTCTGCGTGGTGAAATGAGCTGGATCGGGCCGCGGCCGGAAGCCGTCGTGCTGTCGCAGTGGTACGAGACTGAGTTGCCGTTCTACCGCTACAGGCATATTGTCAGGCCAGGTATAAGCGGGTGGGCACAAGTAAATCAGGGGCATGTAGCCGCCGTCGATGACGTCATGGAAAAATTACACTACGACTTCTATTACATAAAGAACTTTTTACCCTGGCTTGATGTTCTGATAACACTCAAGACAACGAAAACAATGATCACCGGGTTTGGCGCGCGATAGCGCAATGCGAAGCATGAATCTGAATAACAAACAGGAAGCAGATGGATCTCGCCTCCAGGAAGATAGCCATCATCGGACTTGGCTACGTCGGCCTGCCGCTGGCGGTCGCCTTCGGTGCCACCAGGGATGTCGTCGGCTTCGACATCAACCAATCGAGGGTGGACGCGCTGGAGCGCGGCGAGGACCATACGCTGGAAGCCAGCACCGATGAGATCAGGGCGGCCAAGGTCATCAAGAACACCCAGAGGGACCTCAACATCGCGCTGATGAACGAGCTGTCGCTCATCTTCGGCAAGCTGGGCATCGACACGTCCGAGGTGCTGGAGGCCGCCGGCACCAAATGGAACTTCCTGCGCTTTACGCCGGGTCTAGTCGGCGGTCACTGCATTGGGGTCGATCCCTACTATCTTACCCACAAGGCCCAGGAACTCGGCTATCATCCGGAGGTGATTCTTGCCGGCCGCCGTATCAATGACGGTATGGGTCAGCACGGGGCGGATCAGACGGCCCGCCTGATGATGCGCAAAGGGACGCCAGTCGTCGGCAGCCGGATACTGGTGATGGGCACGGCTTTCAAAGAAAATTGCCCGGACCTGAGAAGTTCCAAGGTCGCCGATATCGTCTCCCGGCTGAAGGAGTATACTGCCGGCATCGACATCTGGGATCCTTGGGTCGACGCGCAGGAATGCGCGCGCGCCTTCGGCATGACGAGCATGAAGGATATTCCCGACGAGCCCTATGACGGCGTCATCGTGGCCGTCGGCCACAGGCAGTTCCGCGCGCCGGGCGTCGATGGCCTGCAGGCGCTTTGCAAGACCCCAGGCGTCATCTACGACATCAAGGGTCTGTTCCCCAGACATGTCACGGATGGGCGTTTCTGATGAAGGTTCTGGTCACCGGCGCCGCCGGCTTCATAGGCTATCACGTATCGAAGCGGCTGCTGGAGCGCGGCGATGAGGTTGTCGGCATCGACAATGTCAACAGCTATTACGATCCGCAGATCAAGGAGGCGAGACTGGGGCTGCTCGATGAAGCGAGCCGCAAGACCAATGCGGGCTATCATTTCATCCGCGGCAATCTCGCCGACAAAAGCGTGGTCGACGATTGCTTTGCCGATCACGCATTCGACCGGGTGATCCATCTCGCCGCCCAGGCCGGGGTTCGCTACAGCCTGGAAAACCCGCATGCCTATGTCGAAAGCAACATCATCGCCTACGCCAACATGCTGGAAGCCTGCCGCTACAGCGCCGTTGCGCACCTGACCTATGCCAGCACCTCGAGCGTCTACGGCGCCAATACCGACATGCCATTTTCCGAGCACCGGCCGGCCGACCATCCGCTGCAGTTCTACGCGGCGACCAAGCGCGCCAACGAGCTGATGGCACACAGCTACAGCCATTTGTTCAGGCTGCCGACGACGGGGCTTCGCTTCTTTACCGTGTATGGCCCCTGGGGGCGCCCGGACATGGCGCTTTTCCTGTTCACCAAGAACATCCTTGCCGGCGAGCCGATCAAACTGTTCAACAACGGCAATCACACGCGCGACTTCACCTATGTCGATGACATCGCTGAAGGCGTCGTGCGGGCCAGCGACAGCCCAGCCACGGCCAACATTGCCTGGGATTCCAGCCATCCGGATTCGGCCACGAGCAGCGCCCCCTGGCGCATCTTCAACATCGGTAACAACAGCCCCGTGAAGCTGACCGCTTATGTCGAGGCGCTGGAAAACGCGTTGGGCAGGAAAGCCATCGTCGAACTGCTGCCGCTGCAGCCCGGTGACGTGCCCGACACCTTTGCCGACACGTCGGCGCTGGAGCAGGCGGTGGGCTATCGTCCGACGACGACGGTGACCGAGGGCGTCGGGCGGTTTGTCGAGTGGTACCTGGCGTATTTTGGACGGGGATAGGCCTGGTCTTGGCGGTTCCCGGCGGATCCGCGCATAGCTGCGTTCCATGACCGCGCAACCAGGGGGAGAGGGGATCGATACGGCTCGCAAACAGGCAGATTGCAATCCATTGCGGTCCCAGGCGCTGTTGAGCGTTTGCATCCCCACGTTCAATCGGCGGGATCGCGTTGCAGCACTGGTTCAGGAGCTGCTGCGCGCGACGTGCCCAGTGCAAATATGTGTCCATGTCGACGGTTCGACGGACGGGACAAGCGAAGCGCTTGCGGAGATCGCGTCACGCGATGCGAGATTGGTGGTCACGACAGGCCCGAACGGCGGCAGAGGGGTCGCGATGTTTTCGGCGATCGCTTCCGCCACTGGCGACTATTGCATGATTTTCGATGACGACGACGATCTCTTCATCGATCGCTTGCCGGAGGTTTGTGAGCGTCTCTCCCGGCAAGGTGCCGATGAGAAGATTGCGGGATTTGTGTTCTCCATGGTTCTCGAGGGACCAGATGCAGCAGCAAATCGGTTCCCGTCCGAGCGTACGAACCTGATCAGGATGCGAGCCGACGAAGGTGTGGTCGGCGACAGGAAAGAGGTCATCAGAACTGCCTTGTTGAAACAGGTTGCCGTGGCCCCTGCGGGGCGGTTCCGCCGCGTTCCAACATCTCTTCTCTGGTCCAGATTGGCGATCGAACACGATGTCATTTGTGTCAACATCGATGTCGGGCGAAAGAGGTATTTGGCTGAGGGGATGACCGCAAGAATTCGGCTTCTTCAGCGGCAAAATGCGTACCCGATGTTGTTGCTGAACTTGAATTACATCAGGGCATTCTGGCTTGGGCGATATCGCTCGGGCCGGTTCCTGAGCAAGGCGGTCCTTGCCTGCTTGCGCTTTGGTGCGTTGAGTTTTCCCTTCTTGCTCAAGAGGTCACTAGCACGGGTGATCTCATGAACATAACCAGCCTGTGGAAATTCGTGGAGGCCGTTGTCATACGAATTGTGCCCGGCCTTTTGAACATAGTGACTTTACTATACATCGGAAGCCGCCTGGAAACTGGGCAGTATGGGATTTTCAGCACGACGATTGCGACCGTTTTACTTATCTCGACGCTTGTTTTTGGAACTGCGACCTATTCGATAATACCGTTTTCCGCAAAAATGCATGCCGCTGCATTGGGTAGAGAGTACGTATCGTCGATTTTGGCTGCGCTGGCCATTGTGGCGTTGTTTGTGATCCTGGCTGGATCGGCGCTGGCGTGGTTCGGATTTGGCAACGCCGTCGCCGCAACCATCATCGTTTCGTTCGGCTTGCACACCGCACTTCAAGAGGTCCTGAGATCGCAGCTGCGGTTGTGGGCGTACGGTTGGTCAGCGATCGGCCAGGCTGTCGCATACCAGGCGGGAGCGGTAGTCCTGCTTGCCGGAGATGCAAAAGCAGGTTCTGCTCTTACGGCCTTTTCGCTCAGCTATTTCGCCGGAGCGCTGATTTCATTTGCCTTGCTGGGACCGATGAATCTGAGGCGGCCGCGCCTTTCCTACCTTGGCGGGTCTCTGGCCACAGGCTGGGCATTTGTGCTGAGCAATCTGGCCGAGAGTGGTATGTTTGTCGGCATTCGATACATCATCTTGTTGTTTGGCTCTCAGGCTCTTCTCGGCGTCTTCTCGTTCTGTGTCGATCTCTCGCAACGCTCCGTCGGGTTCTTCATGAATGCGGCCAGTTTCGTGTTCGTGCCGCGGGCGTTTCTCAATGCCGCAAATGGAGAGGTCAGGGAGTTTCGGCGCGGATTGTTCGAGGGCGCGACCATTGCGCTGATTTTTGCGGTTGCGTCTGCCATGGGGGTAATCGGCCTGTTTTTTTCCGGCTATGCGTCCGAATGGCTGGGAAGGTCATTCCACCCAGCGGTCTTTGCGATCGTTTCCTGCGCTGTCCTGGTAAACAGGACGAAAAAGGTGGTCATCGATCCGTTTGCGCTACGCTCGACTAACGCAATGACGCTGACCTATTCCTACGCGGCAGGAGCATTGGCTTGCTGCTGTTTGGCGGCATTGAGTCTGTGGTGGCGGCTGCCGCTTGGCAGCGAAATGGCATTCCTGTCCGGCTATGTCATAGCCGCGGCTTGTTCGTTTTTCGCCTTAAGGGGCGTGATGGCGGACAATGGGCCTGATGCAACGCAGCTAACCGTTTTTTGTGGCCGGTCGGATGCCGGAAATGAATGAGAAGAAGGTATTCTATGACGAGAAGAACGGTCGGATCGTCCATGTCGGCACGATAGCCGACGACGACTATTGGGATTCCCACTGGGCCGAAGGGACTGTCTCGAGGCCAGATCGCTTTGTCGTCGAAACGACCAAGCGATATCTGTCAGGATCGGCCAAGGTCCTGGACGCCGGATGTGGCCTGGCCAACACGGTCTACGGCCTGCATCAGGTGGGCTTTTCCGCATATGGAATCGACTTTGCGCGAAAGACCGTGGGGATCGTGAATCGCGCCGCGCCGTATTTACAAGTGACGGTTGGGGACGTTCGGGCAACAGGCTTCGCGGACGAATTCTTCGATGGTGTGTGGTCTCTCGGCGTGATCGAGCACTTCTTCGACGGGTACAGCGAGATCGTACTGGAGATGCGGCGCATCATCCGGTCGGGAGGAATTGCCTTCGTGACGGTGCCGAGCATTTCTCCTCTCAGGAGATTGAAGGCCAGCATGGGTCTCTACCCCAGTTTTTCAGGTGAGCGGGCCGGATTTTACCAGTTCATCCTTGAGCCATCTTCGATTGTTTCCGAGTTCGAGCAGCACGGCTTCAAACTTATGGACACACGACCAAGGGGTGGCTTCAAGGGGTTGAAGGACGAGACGTTTTTCAAAAAGCCGATGCAGGCTTGGTACGACAGCAGGAACAGCATCCTAAGAGGTTTGCGGGCTGCTGCCGATCGGTTGCTCAGCCCGTTTTCACATCATACGCGGCTCTATGTGTTCCGCAGGATATAGCGCGGATGTCTGGTCCGAGTGGACACAGATCGGCGAACGAAATTGACGGTGAGGCAGTGTCGATGTTGCGAAAGTTTATTCGCGCGAACGTGGCCATTTCCGAGTTGCTGGACAGCGTTCTACCCTTGCGCGTTCGTATCGACGGCAACCGAACGTTTGCGACGGAGATAGGACCTGCCTGGCTTGCCTCCGATGCGCTGGTTTACGACCTCGGCGGGGGTGCAAGGCCGTTCGTCGACCTATCCGAGAAGCGGCGCCTGAGGCTTTTTATCGTTGGGGTCGATCTGGACGCGCAGGAATTGTCGAAAGCGCCGCGCGGAATATACGACGAGGAGATTGAAGCGGACCTTACCTCGTTTGTGGGCAGGGGCGATGGCGACGTCGTGATTTGTCAGGCGACGCTCGAACACGTCCGCGACGGTGAAGGCGCCTTGCGTGGTATTGCCAGTTGCGTGAAGCCGGGAGGCGTGGTCGCCATTTTCTCGCCCTCGCGCAACGCTGTTTTCGCAAGGTTAAGTCGGGTCCTGCCAGAGGGCATGAAGCGACGGTTGCTTTTTGCGATCTTTCCCGAAAAGGGCAAGGGTCATGACGGGTTTCCGGCTTTTTACGACAAGTGCCTGCCCAGTGAGGTCGAAACAATCGCAAAACGGAACGGCCTGGAACTCATCGAGCGTCGTCTGTTCTGGAAGAGCTCCTATTTCTATTTTTTCGTGCCGGCCTTTCTCGCCTGGCGCATCTGGTTAGGCGTTTCGGCGCTGTTTCTCGGCAAGGATGCTGCCGAAACCTACGCCTATGTCTTTCGGCGAAAACAGTGAATCCCTGCAGCTCATGAAAAGGAAGCTCGCGCTGGTCGCCATTCCGCTCGACATCAGAGGTGGAGCCGAAGCCATCCTGAAACTGGTTGCGCAGGCACTTGCGCGCCGTCCCGACTGGGACGTCGAAATCGGCTTTCTGGGTAGCCAGGCGGCGGGGGATGCCGTTGGAACACTCCAGGATGGAATTCGGCGCAGTTACGGCTTCGGCGGCGGCAAAGCGATGAGCGAGCTTTTGCTTGCCCCGCGGCTGATCCGGCATCGGTACGATTTGGTTTTCTCAAGCCACACGCGGGTGAATTCGTTCCTGGCCGCCGCCCGAAGCGTCGGGGTTCTTCGAAGCCGCAGGCTGATCGCTCGCGAATCCACGGTACTTCTGGATCGCTTCAATGGCCCTCGCGCACTGGCTTACAGGGCGCTCTACGCTGCCTATGGCAGCCAGGACATGGTTGTCGCGCAAACGAGCTACATGAATGAACGCCTGCGCGACGTGTTGCCTCGGCGAGCAATCGATAAACTGTGTACGTTGCCCAACCCGGTTGACGAAGATCTCATCGTCAAAATGTCCACCGAAATGTTGGCGGAGGACGACGCGAAGATGATTTCCCGTCGTCCGCAGATTGTCTGGTGCGGCCGGCTGATCGAGGTAAAGCGGCCAACGATCGCGATTGATGTGCTCGCCGAGATCAGGCGAAGAACCGGCGAGGATTATGAGCTTAGCATGGTTGGGGCGGGACCCATGGAAGCGGAGCTAAGAGCCTACGCCGGCAAGTTCGATCTGGACTCTCGAATAAATATGCTCGGCCAGAGAGACAATCCATTTCCGCTGTTTCGTGCATCGCGCGCCGGCCTGCTCACCTCGGCGATGGAAGGATTTCCAAACGTCCTTCTGGAAATGATGGCTTGCCGGATTCCCGGCATCGTCACCACGCCCTGTGCGGGAGATCTGGACATGCTGTCCGGCCTGGAGATTTCAGCCGGATTTGGCGCATTGGAAATCGCGGACGCACTGTTGAAGGTCATTCACGCCGGCGATCGGTCGGCCTTGTATGGAGAGACCCTGTCGGAAAGGTCGCCTGGGCGATTTGCGGACGTGCTGTTAGGAGCGCCTTCGCCATGCCCGGGCGGGAGCCAATGATGCCGGCTGCTCGCAGCAAGATAATTGTCTCGACAAACACGTCCTGGAACGTCGTCAATTTCCGCAAGGGGCTGATCGAGGCATTGCAGAGCCATGGCTATGACGTTGTCATCGTGGCGCCGAGAGACGAATACACTTCGCTGATATCGGCCATGGGCTGCCGCTATGTCGAACTCGAAATGGACAATTCCGGCATGTCGCCTTTGCGGGACATGGCACTTCTGTGGCGCTTCTGGCGTCTCTTGCGGCATGAGAGGCCGTTGGCGTTTGTCGGGTTTACGATCAAGCCCAACGTGTTCGGCTCCATCGCCGCCAATCTGAACGGCGTTCCGGTCATAAATAACATTTCCGGACTGGGGACAGCATTCGTCCGCGGTGGGCTCCTGCTCAGAATTGCCAAGGCCTTGTATCGGGTGGCGCTGGCCCGTTCCAAAATGGTTTTCTTTCAGAATGACGATGACAGGACGCTGTTCGTCATTGGGAATTTGGTTCGCAAGGAGCAGACCGGGCTTTTGCCCGGCTCCGGCATCGACCTCGTGCGTTTTACTCCGTCGTCCGAAGCGCGCACCAACCCTGGAGCGATTGTGTTTCTTCTGGTGGCCCGGCTTCTCTGGGACAAGGGTGTCGGCGAGTTTATCGAGGCGGCCCGTCTGGTTCGCCAGAAGATGCCCGGTGTGCGTTTCCAACTACTCGGCTTTCTCGATGTCGAGAACCGGACCGCCGTCAGTCGGCAGCATGTCGAGCAATGGGTCGGTGAGGGATTGATCGAATATCTCGGCACCACCGATGATGTGCGGCCTTTCCTGCGTGCCGCCGATTGTGTCGTCTTGCCTTCCTACAGGGAGGGAACGCCGCGTTCGCTGCTCGAGGCGGCCGCGATGGGCAAGCCGCTGATCACCACCGACGTGCCCGGGTGCAGGGAGGTGGTGGGCCACGCCATCAACGGCTTCCTGTGCAAGGCGAGGGACACTGATGATCTGGCAAGCAAGATGATCGAGTTTGCAATGATGGATGATGCCTCCAGGGGCCGGATGGGAGTGGAGGGCAGAAACAAGGTCGAGCGGCAATTTTCGGAAACTATCGTCATCGCGAAGTATATGCAGCAGATAGAAAAGCTGGATGGCCTCGCGGCGAAAGAATGAAAGGGCTTGACGGCCAAGGGGGAAGACCTGGCTGCCATATTTACGCAGGGCCGAATTCTCTGCGGCGAGTCGATTCAAGCCGGTCCAATGTGCAAGTCTTGCTGAACCGCCACGGACTGGATGCTCTTGCGGCGAAGTGAATGGATCTGCCCTGGCCCCGGCCAACGAGTTTCCTGCATTAGGGTATTTGTGGTCTTCTGCTGGGTAACGTCGGTTTCTGAGATTTTTGGTCGAAACTGTTCATTCGATATGGCTAAAGTACTGTGCTATGACAGTTACGAATCGGCCTAAATTGCCGCCAACGCGAAATGTGTTGGAATTGTGATCGAAAAACTGCTACGTGCTGATCTGCTATCTTTGAATTGGTGCGTCGAAGGTGATGCAGAGGGGATCAAAGACAGATGAATCTGTGAGCAAAACGGCGCCTGCCGTATTTGTTGCGTCGATCGAGTTCGGCGGCTGCAGCCTGAATGTGCCGGCCAATTCGAGTCTCGATATTTTCCGCCTCGACGACAACATTTGCCTCAAGCTTGTTGGTTCCGAACAGACGGCCGCAATTCAGCCGTCCGGTGGCGGCGGTGGGGGTTGACCTACTGGAAGCGATTTTGCCTGCGCGCTTCTGACAGTTCGCGGCGACGCAGTACGACGTCAGCGGCGTCAGCCTCTGACGGAGATTGACGGGGGAGCCGGTGTGATTCATTCCAAGAGGGTGAGTTGCAGGTTTGGGTGGGGTAGAAATGGGGATTCGTCGTAGGTTCGGGGCTGTTTTCGTTTTTGTTGTATTCGCCGCAGAGGGCATTCTGTTTGCAACGCCCGATGCTTTCGCTCAGGAGACCTGTTCCTGTCTTGCGACCGTGCCGGCGTCCGCCGGTGCGGTAGGTCGCCTTACGCAGGTCCATGGTAACGTTCAAATGTCCCAGGCCGGCGGCTATGCTGGCGTGGGTCCCGAAGCACCAGTGTATTCGGGCGCGCGCATCATGACCGGGGCAGAGGCGTCCGCTTTGCTTGCGGTGGGTGCCAACTGCGCATTCGATATTCCTGGCAACACCACGATCAAGGTCGATCCTGTCGAAGGTGGCATGTGCGTTTCGCTCGATACGCCAGTTGCGACGGTTGTGCCTGCCAGCTCGAAGCCTGTCATGCTGCCAGCTCTCTTGGGCGCCGCCGCGGTTGGTGGCGCCGCCGCTCTTATTACCGGGCTGCAGGACGACGATGACGCTGTCAGCCGATAGCCGAGGTCCGACACCCGCTGTTTTGCGTAATTTTGTCGAATGCGTCATTCGCCGTCATGCGGGTAGCGCATTTGTGTTTTGTCGAGGCGACGCTTCTGGCGGTCAACCGTCCGGACGCGATATTGCAGGATCGGGCGCTCGTGCCCATTGGAAAGCGGAATGCGAAAAGGTCGGGTGCCAGCAGCGTAGGCCGTTTCGGCGGATTTGGCCGGCTGTTCAAGAGCGGGACCCACTGATCGGCATCTTCGATTTTGCAAGGCGTAATGCAGGCACCGTGACAGCGCTGCTCGCATCGCTGGCGATATCTGCTTGCACCAGCACCCCGTCGACATCGACGTCGTCCACAAATCCTGTCAGCGCCCTTCAGCCGGCGGCGTCCTCCAGGGCTCTTTCAGGCGGCGGCACACTGCAGGTGGTGAAGGACCTGCCGCCGCCGCAGAATACGCAGAATGGCCGCGAGCAACCCCTCTCTGCCAATGATGTGCTGGAGGTTAGCGTGTTCCAGGTCGACAATTTGAACAGGACTGTTCAGGTCGACGCAGGCGGGCAGATTTCGCTTCCGCTAATCGGAACGGTGACTGCGGCCGGCAGGACCGTGCGTCAACTCGAGAAGGAAATCGAGACTGGCTACGGTGAAAAATACCTGCAAGCGCCTGACGTGACGATTTTCGTCAAGGAATCGATTGGCCGGCGCATCACGGTCGATGGCGAAGTCAACAAGGCCGGTATCTATCCTGTGTCCAGCGGTGCTTCTTTGCTGGACGCGATCGCCCTTGCCGGAGGCTTCAATCCGGTCGGTGATGCCGGCAAGGTCTTCGTCTATCGGAATATCGGCCAAAACAAGCTCGTGGCAAACTACAATGTCGAGGAAATCCGGGCCGGCAAAAATCGCAACCCACGCATTTATGGCGGCGATGTGATCGTCGTGTTTGCTTCCAAGTCGAAAATCGCGATGAACAATTTGAAGGATGCCCTGGGTCTCGCGTCCAGCGCGGCCCGCATTGCGGTCATTCCTTAGGACAGGGCACGACGAACAACCCCAGGGTCACCTCGCACATGCTCGATCGTAACAGGCAGTCCCAACTTGCCGGATCCCGACAGGCCCTGTCTGCGGACCTCCCCTATGACGTGCCGCAAAACTACGGTCCTTATGGTCGTGACCATGGCGGTCGGGATGACGGGTTCAACCCGCTCAAGCTGTTGTTTTACATTGTCCAGTATCGTTGGTTGATCGTCATGATGGCCGCTGCCGGACTTGTCGCCGGCGTCATCGTGACAATGATGCAGACACCAAAATATCAGGCAACGACGCAGCTCGAAGTGCTGGTCCCTTCGGCGAAGGTCTTTCAGGACATCGAAGTTGTTTCCGAAAACAGCGACGTCAGGGCCTTCCTGACCGCCCGTGAAAAGCTGAAGAGCCGTGCGCTGGCTCAGCGCGTGGCCTTCCAGCTAGGGCTTGGCGAAAAGCCGGACTTCCTGTTTCCGACGCCGAGCTTTTCGCTGAGCAACATTGTCTACCGGGCATTCGGACTTTCGAAGTCGCCCTCCATCGAGGAGAGAACGCCCGAGGAGCGCGAGGCAATCGCCATCAAGCGAATCCTGGACGATCTGACGGTCAATCTGGTCACCAATACAAGCCTGCTGTCGATCACCTTTGTCGATCAGAAGCCGAAATATGCAAGCGACGTAGCCAATCAGGTCGCACAGAGTTTTATCGATCAGCGACTGGACCAGACCAGCGAGACCTCTGATCTGGCAAGGCAATTCATCCAGGAACAGGTTCTGCAGGTGAAGCAAAAGCTGCAAAAATCCGAGGAGGAATTGGTCACCTACGCAAAAGACGCCGGCATCACGGTCACAGGCGACGACAAATCGCTGATCGACTCTAACATCGAAGCCCTGAACACCGCGCTGGCCATGGCGATCCAGGAGCGCCTGGATGCGGGGCGGGTCGTGAGTCAGATAGAAAAGGGACGCGGATCAAGCCTCGGCCCGGTTCTGGAAAGCGAAGGTCTGCAGAAGCTCAGCGAAAAGCTGGCGGATCTGTCCAGCCAGTATCAGCAGAAACTGGGCATCCTGAAGCCTGGTTATCCGGAAATGCAGCAATTGCAATCGCAGATCAGGGAACTGCAGCGGCTCTATGACAATGGCGTTCTTGCGATAACGGATTCGTTGCGACTGAAATACCAGGAAGCGCAAGGCAAGGAGGCCGACCTAAAATCCAAGCTCGCGGAAATGGAGAGACAGCAGGCCGTCTTCAACGACAAAAATATCAAATACACGATCCTGAAGCGTGAGGTCGATTCCAATCGGTCGCAGTACGACAGCCTTATCACCAAGCTGAATGAAGTTGGGGTTAGCTCGGAACTCAAGACGCAAAGCGCCGCGATCGTCGACTTCGCTTCGCTGCCCGTAGCCCCCTATTCTCCACGCCTGAGCATCAATCTTGCAATCGCGCTGGCGCTTTTCATGGCTTTGACTGCATCGATCATCTACATCATCGAGCTCTTGAACAACACCTTCACCAATCCGGAGCAGGTCGAGAAAGAGCTGGGACTGGCGATGCTCGGCATCCTGCCGCTTGTCGACGACCGCGAACTCATAGCCAGCATCGCCGATCAAAAATCCGGGCTCTCAGAGGCCTATCGTTCGTTGCGAACATCGCTGCAGTTCTCCGGTGCGGAGGGTGCGCCGCGATCGCTGCTGGTGACCAGTTCGGAACCTTCGGAAGGCAAGTCGACCACCTCGTTCAAGCTCGGCCAGGATTTCGCGGCGCTCGGCGCAAGGGTTCTGCTGGTCGATGGCGATCTTCGCAAACCGAACCTGCATCGGCTGTTCGGTCTCGACAACGTGATCGGGTTGAGCAACCTTCTGACGAATACCGTTCGCAAGGATGATTTGGCGGGCATTTTCAGGACGACGAAATACCCTAACGTGACTGTACTGACGTCCGGGACCATTCCGCCGAACCCGGCCGACCTTCTCTCTTCGCAGAAGATGGCAATGATCTTGACCAATCTCGGCAAACGCTTCGATCTGGTCATCATCGATGCTCCACCGGTCGTCGGCCTTTCCGACGGCCCAATCCTTAGCCGGCTGGCGGAGGGCACGTTGATGGTCGTTTCCACCAACCAGGTGACGCGCAAATCAGCCAAGACGGCGCTCAGGCGTCTGCGGGCGGCCGGTGCGAATGTGATCGGAGGGGCGATGTCGAAGTTTGCAGTGAACAAGTTCGACTACAACTATGCCTACAAATATATGAACTACCAGTACTACGACTACGGCGCGAGCACCCCGAAAATCGAAGGCAAAGTCGATGATGGAGCAGGCCAGCCCGCTCACGCGAAATCTCCTGCGGTCAGGCGTTTGGTTCGTCGCCTCCGTTCTAGTGTTGGCCGCTTCGTCGATCGGGCTAAGTCGGCTGCTTGAGGCCGGAACGCCAGCCGTCTCGCTTGCGATCGATCCGCTGAACATAAATGCGTTGATAGGTGACATCACAGGTGACCTGAACGAAACGGGCAGTGATCCTGATCTGGATGCTTTGGCTGCCAGGGCGAGGGGTGCGCTTCGCTTCAATGTCGCGGATGCCCGGCTCTACAGCCTATTAGGCGAGATCAAGTACCGGCAAGGCGAGAAGGACGAAGCCTTTGAATTCTTCGACCAGGCTCGAAAACTGTCCAAGACGGAAATCCATGCACTTCAGAGATCGATCGACCGTTCGATCGAGGTAGGTGATCTGTCACGCGCGGTCGCTGAGATCGACACATTGCTACGTCGGTGGCCGGACCGCTTTCCACTCATCGCGGCGGGCATGCCGGCGATTCTTTCAGATCCGGACGGATACCGGGCTGTCCTGGCAGCCATAAAGATAAAGGCTCCGTGGAGGTCCAATCTTTTCGCTGCCCTTGGTCAGGATCCGCAAGGCCTGCGCGCGGCAAGTCAACTGTTGCTCGACCTTACCGGATCGAGTGCACCACCGACATCGAAGGAACTGTCTGCCGTGATCAACGGCTACATCAGGCAAAAGGACTATGAGCCGGCCTATCGGCTGTTCCTTTTCAGCCTGTCCGATCAGGAGCGGACGCTGGGCGGCTATATTTTCAACGGCGGCTTTGAACCGGTCCGCAGCGGCAAGCCCTTCGACTGGCAGATTCACGATCGCTCCGGTCTGGAAATTACCTTTGCCGGGTCGCGCGATGTCGGCGAAAGCGACAGCGGAGCCACCGTTCGATTTTTGAACACGCCGGTGAAGAACGCCGCGCTCCAGCAATATGTCGAATTGCCTCCCGGCTCCTATAGGATTTCCCTGACTGCCTCCGGGAGAAACCTGAAGTTGCCAAAGGGGCTGTTCTGGTCCATCCGCTGCGCAGATCCGGCCAGCGAAATAGCCCGGTTCAACATTCAGGCAGGCACATTCAACCGGCAGCATCTGAGCCTTGATTTCGCGATCGGACCGAACGCGTGTCCGATGCAATTGTTGCGGCTGGAAACAGCAGCCATCGCCGAGAGCTGGCGATTTCGATACGTCGGCACGTTGGTCATGCACAAGCTGAGCATCGAAAGAGTTTCATTGTGAGAGCGCGCTCGAGCCGGTCCACGGAATGGGAAAAGTATCTGCTTGGGTCGGTTCTTTTCCTGTCGATGCTGATTGGCGGCGGCACGGCGAGTGGCCTCTACACCGAAACGCTGATCGAGATTGCAGCGATCGTCTCGGCCGCGGCCGTCTTTTCAAGGCCATCGGGGCAGCGCATCCCTCGTCCGGTCTTGTGGCTGCTTGCCCTGACCCTTGTCGTGTTCTGCCTTCAGATCGTGCCGCTGCCTGCGGCTCTGTTGAGCGGATTGCGGCCGGAGCTGCTGCTCGCAACTCCGTGGCTCGCCGGCGAAGCCCGGCTGCGCTTCGTCAGTGTTGGCGTCGGGCGAACGATCGAGTGCTTTCTGTATTTTTCGGCGAGGGCAGCATTCTTTCTGAGCGTTATCCGCTTGCGCACGGATCAGGTCTACGGCCTGCTGCCGTTCTTTTTCATGGGTGTCATCTGTAACGGATTGGCCGCCGCGATCCAGTATTCACTCTCCGATACGGTTGCCATAGAAGGGTTGTTGCCGTTCACGATCAATGCGGGACTGTTTGCCAACCAGAACCACTTTTCGGCGTTGCTGTTCGTTTCCATCCCTTTCGTTGTCTGCCACGGCCTGTTTCGCGGGCACCTTCTGTCTGGATCGCTCGGATTGATAATGCTGTTGCTGCTGCTTCTGGCCGCCGGTTCGCGCGCCGGTATCGTGATAGGATTGGCGATCACCATAATATCGGTTGTCTTTCTGTCCGCTCGCTCCAGGCTAAGTCGGTATGGCGTCCTTGCGGTCTTCATCGGCCTTTCGCTCTACACGATAGGCGCGTGGACGAAGATCGATGCGGAGGTGGTTGATCCGGAATTTGGACGAGCCGAATTCGCCCGCACCACGATTGCGGGGATTGAAGAGAATTGGGCGACGGGAGTGGGTTTCGGCAGTTTTCAGAAGGTCTACCAGATTTACGAAAAGGGCGAGATGATCTTCAAGCCCTACGTCAATCACGCTCATAACGACTATCTGGAGCTGGCACTCGAGGGTGGCGCGCCCGTTGTTCTTCTGATCGCGGCTTACCTGACATTGCTTTTCGCGTCGTCTGTTGGGGTTCGGCGGGAGCCGCTGCAGAAAGCCGCGTTCCTATCGGTGTCTTTTCTTCTCGTTCATTCGCTGGTTGATTATCCCTTGCGCACAGCGGCGCTTGCGATGATTTTTGCCTACATGAATGGCATCATCTTTCACAAAGGCTTTCCTGTGCGGTTGAGCCAAAGGGGCGGGTCGACCGAGACCCATGATGACGATTTGCGTGTTCCCGCCAGGCCGTTGACGCCTGCGAGATGAGAGTAGGTGGACTTGCCGGGAGCGGCGCCGGACGCGGTCCGGTCGTTTGTCGATTGCCGAGATTGACAAGCCATTGCGTGGAACCTAAGCACAAGCAGCAAGGCCAGGGGGCTTTGGCATGTCAAGGAGAGCTTCTTGAAAGGAATTATCCTTGCCGGGGGCAGTGGAACGCGCCTTTATCCGCTAACATTAGCAATCTCTAAGCAGATTCTGCCGATATACGACAAGCCGATGATCTATTATCCGCTGAGCGTTTTGATGCTCGCGGGTATCCGAGAGATTCTGGTCATTTCAACACCGCGTGACCTGCCGGTCTTTCGCGATCTGCTTGGCGATGGATCGGAGTTCGGGCTCGATCTGTCCTATGCCGAGCAACCGCAACCCAACGGTCTGGCGGAAGCCTTCATCATCGGCCGGGATTTCATCGGCAAGGACAGCGTGTCGATGATCCTTGGCGACAACATCTATTTCGGCGATGGGCTGTCGCAGCTTTGTCGCACTGCGGCCTCGCGCGAAAAGGGTGCTTCGGTGTTCGCCTATCATGTCGAGGATCCCCAGCGTTATGGTGTCGTATCCTTCGACAAGGCCACCGGGACGGCGCTGACGATCGAAGAAAAGCCGCAGAACCCGAGATCCAACTGGGCTGTCACCGGTCTCTATTTCTACGACAATGACGTCGTCGACATCGCCCCCTCCATCCGGCCCTCGGCGCGTGGCGAACTCGAAATCACGGCGGTCAACAATGTCTATCTCGAGCGCGGCCAGTTGCATGTGCACCGGCTGGGGCGCGGCTATGCCTGGCTCGACACCGGTACGCAAGACAGCCTGCACGAAGCGTCTTCCTTCGTGCGCACCATCGAGCATCGCCAGGGCATCAAGGTCGCCTGTCCGGAAGAGATTGCCCTTGAACAGGATTGGCTGACGGCGGACCAGGTTCTGCGTCGCGCCGACCGCCTGGGCAAGAACGAATATGCCGCCTATCTGCGGCGGCGTGTCGTGGACCTGTCGGAGGGCTAGATGCTGGAAGTCAGGTCCCTTGGCATCGATGGCGTGCTGGAAATCGTGCCGAAGCGGCATGGCGACGCGCGCGGGTTTTTCGTGGAAACCTATAATGCCGAACGTTTTGCGCAGGCTGGGATAGATCTACTTTTCGTGCAGGACAATCATTCCTATTCCGCCGCGGCAGGCGTTTTGCGAGGGCTTCACTACCAGCTCGCGCCGCGGGCGCAGGACAAGCTGCTGCGCGTCATCCGCGGCAGCATTCTCGACGTCGCGGTCGACATTCGCCGCGGCTCGAAAACCTTTGGAAAATGGGTCGCACTCGAAGTGTCGGCTGAAGAGGGCAACCAGATTCTGGTGCCGAAAGGCTTTGCGCACGGCTTCGTGACGCTCGTGCCCGACACCGAGGTCCTGTATAAGGTCACCGACACCTATTCGCAGGCGCATGACCGGTCTATCCGTTTCGACGATCCCGCCATCGGCATCGAATGGCCGTCATTGTCCGGCGGGTTCCAGCTTTCGGACAAGGACCTGAAGGCGCCGCTATTGGCCGCCGCCGAGGTGTTTGCCTGATGATTGCCAAAGGATGAGGACAGTGGCATGAATTTTCTGGTGACAGGCGGTGCTGGCTTCATAGGCTCGGCGGTATGCCGGCATCTGTGCGCCAACCCGGCCTATCGCGTGACCAATCTCGACAAGCTCACCTATGCGGGCAATTTGGCATCGCTGCGGCCGATCGAGAACGCGCACAATTACCGCTTTGCGCAGGCCGATATCTGTGACGAGAAGGCGGTGCTCGACATCCTCCGCCGGGACGATATCGACATCGTCATGAACCTTGCCGCCGAGAGCCATGTCGACCGCTCGATCGACGGGCCGGGCACGTTTATCGAGACCAACATCGTCGGCACCTACAAGATCCTCAATTCCGCGCTGGAATACTGGCGCGGCCTGCCCGAGGAGCGGAAGAGCCGCTTCCGCTTCCATCATGTCTCGACCGACGAGGTGTTCGGCGATCTGCCTTTCGATGGCGGCATGTTCGTGGAGGAAACGCCCTACGCGCCGTCTTCGCCCTATTCCGCTTCCAAGGCCGCCTCGGACCATCTGGTGCGAGCCTGGCACGAAACCTATGGCCTGCCGGTCGTTCTTTCCAACTGCTCGAACAATTACGGACCCTATCACTTTCCCGAAAAGCTGATCCCGCTGGTCATCCTCAATGCGCTCGACGAAAAGCCGCTGCCGGTCTATGGCGCCGGCGCCAACGTGCGCGACTGGCTGTTCGTCGAGGATCACGCGCGCGCGCTGGAACTTGTCGCAACCAAGGGGCAGCCGGGCGAAAGCTACAATGTCGGCGGCAATTCCGAGCGGACGAATCTGGGCGTCGTCGAGACGATCTGCGATCTGCTCGACATCAGGCGTCCCCGGGCCGGTGGCAAGAGCTATCGCGACCTGATTTCCTTCGTCACCGACCGTCCCGGCCATGATCGCCGCTACGCCATCGACGCATCGAAGATCGGCCGTGATCTCGGCTGGGCGCCCAACGAGAACTTCGACAGCGGGCTGGCCAGAACCGTGGACTGGTTCCTCGACAACAAATGGTGGTGGGGGCCGATCCGCGAACAGCACTATGCAGGCGAGAGACTGGGCGAAGCGCGCAAGGGGGCCGCGTGAGGGTCGTCGTCACTGGACGCGAGGGCCAGGTCGCGGCAAGCCTCCTGGAGGCCGGCCGGCGACGCGCCGGCGTGGAGGTCGTTGCCATTGGCCGGCCGGAACTCGATTTGGCCAGACCCGAGATGGTGATCGAAGCCATTGCGGCCGCCAAGCCCGACATCGTCGTGTCGGCCGCCGCCTACACGGCCGTGGATCAGGCCGAGGATGAGCCCGACCTGTCATTCGCGGTGAACGCCGTCGGCGCCGGCAAGGTGGCGGAAGCGGCAAGGCGGCTTGGCGTTCCAATCATCCACCTTTCGACCGACTATGTCTTCGACGGCTCGAAGGACAGCGCCTATGTCGAGACCGACGCGACCGCACCGGCCAGCGTCTACGGTGCCTCCAAGCTTGCCGGCGAGCAGGCGGTGGCATCGGCCAACCCGCGCCACCTGATCCTGCGCACGGCATGGGTCTACAGCCCGTTCGGCAAGAATTTCGTCAAGACCATGCTGCGGCTTGCCGCCGATCGCGACGAGATCGCCGTCGTGGCCGATCAATGGGGAAATCCAACATCCGCACTTGATATCGCCGACGCAATCCTGCATGCGGCAGCACAGCTGCATGACGACAAGAGCGTCAGTGCGCCCGGCATCTATCACCTGGCCGGAACCGGCGAAGCCAACTGGAGCGGCTTTGCCCGTCATATCCTGGACACAAGCCGCGTGTCTGGTGGCCCTTGGGCGCGGGTAAGGGACATTGCAACGATGGACTACCCGACCAAGGCGCGCCGCCCCGCCAATTCCCGGCTATCGAGCGCGAAATTCGCCTCCGCGTACGGCTGGGATGCGCCGGACTGGCGGAAGTCGACGGAGACGGTGGTGCGGCGGCTTCTCATCGATGGGACGAAATAGGCATTGATGGCATGAGCAAGCATCCGTCACTCGAAAATATGCGCGATGGTATACCGGCCGGCGAGGTGGCGCCGAAGGCGCGCGCCAAGGCGAAAGCCGCGCGGCCTGGAAAACACGACGGTTCACTTCGTGACCTGTACAACGCGCATCGTGGCAAAGTGTCGGATAAGTGGTCAATCTATCTCAGCACATATGACCATATTTTTTCAGAGTATCGAAACAAGCCGGTTCGGATTCTGGAAATTGGAGTTCAGAACGGCGGGTCGCTAGAGATATGGCAAAAATATTTTCCGAATGCGGAAATTATCGTCGGCTGCGACATCAATCTGGCCTGCGGAAATCTGGTTTTCGATGACAAGAAGATTGAAATATCGGTAGGTAACGCCAATACCGGTGAAGTAGAGCGCGATATCATTGCGAGGTCGGAGAAGTATGATATTATAATTGATGACGGATCGCATTTATCATCGGATATAATATGCTCGTTCGCTCGATACTTCCCCCATCTTTCTGAAGGGGGGATGTACATAGCGGAAGATCTGCATTGCAGTTACTGGCAGGAATTCGAGGGCGGTCTCTATGATCCTCTTTCCTCGATGTCGTTCTTCAAGCGCCTGCTTGACGTGGTCAACCATGAGCATTGGGGGCTGGATCGTCGTCGGGTCGATGCCCTGGCCACTTTCGCGGACAGGCACCAAGCCGCATTCGATGAAGCTTCTCTCGCGTCGGTTCATTCGGTTGAGTTCTTGAACTCGCTTTGCGTTGTTACGAAGCGGCCGATTCCGGAAAATATCCTGGGCGCGCGCAGCGTGCACGGCCTGGCTGCGCTAGCCGACGGGAGCGTGGTGCCTCTCGACGACACCGAGAGCAAGGCGACCGATCAAACCGGAAATCCATGGTCGTTACGGTCGACGACTATGGAAGAGGAGATCGAAACCAACAGGCAACTGATAAAACACCATGGAGTGCAGATCGAGGCCTTCTCTAGTGAGATAGTCGAAATGCGCGAACAGCTCCGGAATCGCGAAGACGAAATCGCGCGGGCAAGGGCGCTGGCCATCGCCAGGGCCGAAGAGATCGCGCGGATGAGCGCGCAGGCCGTAGCGACCGCCGACGAGACAGCGCGGGCAAGGGCGCTGGCCATCGCCAGGGCCGAAGAGATCGAAGTCCTGCGAGAAGAACTGTCGGTTGCACAGGTGGCGACGAGCACGCTGCTTGGAGAACGCGACAATGCGCGCTCTGAGGAAACCCGGTTGCATGGTGTTCTTGATGCCGTCTATGCCAGCACGTCTTGGCGACTGACCAAGCCTTTGCGCGGGATTGGGAACCGCGTCCGCGCGATCGGCCATACACCCATGATGGCTCGCCGCTTGGTGGCTCGAGGCGCCTACACCTGCTGGCACAATCTGCCGCTGCCTATCGACGTCAAGCGGAAGATAAAGAGAGCGGTGTTTTCGACGTTCCCTTCGCTGTTTGGCGTTACGAATGCCTACCGCGCTTGGAGAAACATGGAGGCGCCCGACGCGCCCAACGGGATGGCGTTGCACGGGGCGCTGGTCAGCTCTGGCCCGATCTTTGCGCCCGAACCCGTCTATGTGCCACGTCTCGAGGCACCGCCGCTGCTCCAGAAGCCGGTGCGCATCATTGCGTTCTATCTGCCGCAATTCCACCCGATCCCCGAAAATGATGAATGGTGGGGGCAGGGTTTCACTGAATGGACCAATGTCAGGCCCACAGAGCCGCAATTTGCCGGCCATCAACAGCCGCACGTGCCAGATGCGCTCGGCTATTATGATCTGCGCGATACCGCCGTGCAGCACCGCCAGATCGAACTGGCAAGGCTCTATGGCGTGGAAGCCTTCTGCTTCTATTTTTATTGGTTTGCGGGCAAGCGGCTCTTGGAAAAGCCGCTTGAGAACTGGCTTGAGGACAAGAGCCTCGACATGCCGTTCTGCGTCTGCTGGGCCAATGAGAACTGGTCGCGCCGTTGGGACGGGATGGACCAGGAGATCCTCATCGCCCAGGACCATTCCCCCCAGGACGATCTCGCCTTCATCGCCGAGGTCGCGCCTTATCTTCGCGACCCTCGCTACATCCGCGTCGGTGGCAAGCCGCTGCTACTCGTCTATCGGCCAAGCCTGCTGCCGGCGGCAACCGAGACAGCGCGGCGCTGGCGGACTTGGTGCCGGGAGAACGGCATTGGCGAGATTTTCCTGGCCTACACCCAATCGTTCGAATCTGTGCCGCCCGATCGCTACGGGTTCGATGCCGCTGTGGAATTTCCGCCTAACAATTCCGCACCGCCAAATGTCACGCATACAGTGACGCCGCTGCATGAGGATTTTGCCACGACCGTCTATGACTGGTCGGTTTTCCTGCAGCGCAGCGAGACCTATTCACCCCGCAAATACAAGCTCTTCCGTTCGGTTTGCCCTGGCTGGGACAATACGGCACGCCGCAAGCGCGGCGGCACCGTGTTCATCAACAACACCCCTGCGCTCTACCGCAGATGGCTGGACAATGCCATTGAGGACACCTTGGCCCATGTCAGCGAGCCATCCGAGCGGCTGGTTTTCGTCAATGCCTGGAACGAGTGGGCGGAAGGCGCCCATCTGGAGCCCGATAGCGCCAACGGCCACGCCTACCTGCAAGCGACCCGCGACGCGTTGGAGGCGGCCAACAGGAAATCCAAGTCCCGGATCGTAATCGTTTCGCACGACGCCCATCCCCATGGAGCGCAATTGCTGGCTCTCAATATGGCCAAGGGATTCAAGCTACTTGGCTTTGACACCGATCTCATTGTGCTGGGTGATGGACCGTTACTCGGCCGTTTCGCCCACGCCGCGACCGTGCACAGGATCAACTTGCCTGAGCAAGGCGATGCCGATGTGTTGAAACGCTTGGCCACCATCAGAAACAACGGCGCCGAAGTGGCCGTTGTCAACACCACCGTATCGGGTAGGCTCGTGCCGCTGTTGAAGCGGGCGGGGTTTCGCACCGTTAGCCTCGTCCACGAACTGCCCGGAATATTGGCGTCCTATGGTCTTGCTGACGCAGCCGCAGCCATTGTCGAGAGCGCTGACACGGTCGTTTTCCCAGCCGAGATCGTCAAAGCCGGATTCGAAGAGTTCGTTGGCGGGCCGGTCAACCAGTCGGTAGTCAGGCCGCAAGGACTCTATCTGCGTACGCCCTACCACGCCGATGATCGCCAACGGGTCCGCGAGGCGATCCGCGCGAAATTGCAGCTCTCGACTAAAGCCAGCATCATCTTGTGCGCGGGCTATGCCGACCATCGCAAGGGCCTCGATCTTTTCGTTGATGCTTGCCTCAAGGTTATGGCATCCAGGTCGGATGCGGTTGCAGTCTGGGTCGGCCATGTCGATACTGTCTTTCACGCCAAGCAAATGCGTCGGGTGAAGGAAGCGGGACTCGAGAACCGCTTCCGCTTTGTCGGATTGGTGGAAAATCCGCAGGAGTACTATTTCGCGGCAGACATCTACGCCTTGACCTCGCGTGAAGATCCGTTCCCCTCGGTGGTGCTCGAGGCGCTTGATGCCACAGTGCCGGTCGTTGCCTTCGAAGGCGCTGGCGGCTTCCAAGATCTGCTGAAGCGTGATTGCGGAATCCTTGTGCAGGCCTTCGACACTGATGAGATGGCCAAGGCTATCGGCAATCTGCTCGACAATCAGGGCGAAGCACGGCGTCTGGGGGGCGTCGGACGTGATATTGTTCGCCAGGAATTCAGCTTCAATCACTACCTGCATGACCTGCTGATTTATTCCGAAAGGCCATCGCCGCGGGTGTCGGTCATTGTGCCGAATTACAACTACGCTCGATATCTGGGTGCGCGCCTGAACTCGATCGTCGATCAGACGACAAGGCCCTACGAGTTGATCGTGCTCGACGACGCCTCGACCGACGAAAGCGTCGAAGTCATCGAGAAATTTCTGGCCGGTTGCGACATTCCATTCCAGCTGGTCCTGAACGCCGAAAATTCGGGCTCGGTATTCCGCCAGTGGATGCGTGGGGTCGAAATGGCGCGCGGCGATTACATCTGGATCGCCGAAGCCGACGATCTTGCCGATCCCGATTTTTTGGTCGAGCTTCTGCCCGCTTTCGAGCGCAAGGAAGTGGTGATCAGCTATTGCCAGTCGCGCCAGATAGACGGCACCGGCCGCGTTCTGTCCGAGCACTATCTCGACTATGTGGCCGATATCGATCGGTCCCGTTGGACGAAGCCCTACGTCGTGGACGGCCGCCAGGAAATCGCCGAGGCGCTCTACCTCAAGAACACCATTCCAAACGTCAGTGGCGTCTTGTTTCGAAGGGAAGCGCTGCGTGAGACACTCAGCCGGAGCCTCGACGAAATCGCATCCTATAGGAATGCGGGCGACTGGGTCACCTATCTGCGATTACTGGAGAAGGGCAATATTGCGTTTCATCCTCGCGCGTTCAATTCGCACCGCCGGCACCAATCAAGCGTCACGATAGGGAGTTTCAACGCCAGCCATCTGCAGGAGATCGCGCGCGTGCAATCCGAAACGATTGCCCGCTTCGATCTGGGAGCGACGGCGCAAGCTTCGGCAAGCGCATATGCCCAAGGCCTGTACGAGCGGTTCGGCCTCGCGACGGGCGACAAGCCACGCTTCGAGAGGAATAGTCCTCGGTCATAGGGCCGAGGGTTGCGATGCCTCTCGAATCGTTCTTCGGACCTCGACGTTGGAGCCGGTGTCGCTCGTATACATCGCTGCCGGCGGAACCAAAATCCAACAGTGCGAACTCGCGACAGCGGGCCAAAGGCTGGCTTAACGCCAGGGCCTTCCTATATTGGCCGGAACACCTAGAGCGGAATGAATTGAGGCTGAATCGGCGTGGGATTCCCTTAGGCGTGCAAATCTGATTCAACCTTCATGCTGGGCAAGGAG